>JAIHVJ010000174.1 GCA_022720335.1 Collinsella sp. | reverse complement strand
GCCGAGATGCTCGAGAAAATCCGCGTAACCTGGGAGGAACTGGATGATTAAAACCCTTATGGGCAGCATCCGCGATTACATGAAGGTCACGATCGCCACGCCGCTGCTGGTGCTTGGCGAGGTAATCTGCCAGATGATGATCCCGTTTATCACCGCCGACATGATCGATGCCATCAAGGACGGCACCGCCGTTACCGAGATGCTGCCCACCGCCGGCCTTCTCGTACTCATCGCGCTGACGTCGCTCGCCTTTGGCGCCGCCGCGGGCATCACCTGCAGCCATGCCAGCTGCGGCTTTGCCAAGAACCTGCGCCGCGACCTGTTCTACAGGATCCAGACGTTCAGCTTTGCCAACATCGACGAGTTCTCGAGCTCCTCGCTCGTCACCCGCCTCACCACCGACATCAACAACGTGCAGCAGGCCTTTATGATGCTCATCCGCATCGCCGTGCGCTCGCCGCTGGTGCTGGTCTTTGCCTTTACCATGGCCTACGCCATGGGCGGCAGCGTCGCCATGGTCTACCTGGTCATCATTCCGCTGCTGGGCTTTGGCCTGTTCTTTATCATCTATAAGGTGCGCCCAATCTTTGCCCGCGTGTTCCGCAAGTACGACGCGCTCAACGAGTCGGTCGAGGAAAACGTCACCGGCATGCGCGTGGTCAAGAGCTACGTGCGCCAGGACTACGAGAAGGAGAAATTCGCCACCGCCGCGCGCGATGTCCAGATGGACTTCACCCGCGCCGAGAAGCTGCTCGCCTTCAACAACCCCATGATGAACATCTGCGTCAACGGCGCGTTCGTCGTCATCATCTACCTGGGTTCCAAGCTCATCATCACGAGCCAGGGCACCCTGTTCGACGTGGGCCAGCTCTCCTCCATCTTTACCTACGGCTTCCAGATTCTGATGAGCCTAATGCAGCTGTCGATGATCTTTGTCATGGTAACCATGGCAGACGAGTCGGCGCACCGCATTACCGAGGTGCTGGCCGCCGAGCCCACGATCGCCAACCCGACCGAGCCCGTGCACGAGGTTGCCGACGGCTCCATCGACTTCGATCACGTGAGCTTTAAGTATTCCGAGCATGCCCGCCGCCAGGCGCTCGACGATATCGACCTGCATATTAAGAGCGGCGAGACCATCGGCATTATCGGTGGCACCGGCTCGGCCAAGTCGACGCTCGTGAACCTGATCGCCCGTCTGTACGATGTCACGGAGGGCACCGTGCGCGTCGGCGGCGTGGACGTGCGCGACTACGACCTGGACGCGCTGCGCCACCAGGTAGCCATGGTCCTGCAGAAAAACGTGCTGTTTAGCGGCACCATCGCCGAGAACCTGCGCTGGGGCGACCCAAACGCCACCGACGAGGAGGTCCGCGAGGCCGCACATCTGGCCTGCGCCGACGAGTTTGTCGACGGCTTCCCCAAGGGCTACGACACCTGGATTGAGCAGGGCGGCTCCAACGTCTCCGGCGGCCAGAAGCAGCGCCTGTGCATCGCGCGTGCCCTGCTGCGTCGCCCCAAGATCTTGATCCTGGACGACTCCACGAGCGCCGTCGACACCAAGACCGACGCCAAGATCCGCGAGGGCCTGGCGAGCTACCTGCCCAACACGACCAAGCTCATCATCGCCCAGCGCATCGGCTCCGTGCAGGACGCCGACCGCATCATCGTCATGGAGGGTGGCCGCATCAAGGACATCGGCAACCACGATGAGCTGCTCAAGACGAGCGAGATCTACCGCGAGACCTTTACCTCGCAAAATAAGATGAGTGCCGAAGGCGAGGACGCGGGCGAGACCGCCGCAGCCGACACCGAGGCATCCGCACCGCAAGCTCAGACCCAGGAAGGAGGCGAAGCACATGAGTAAGGCCGCTACCGCCGAGCGCGCGCGCAACCGCAAGGGCGGCACCATGACGCGCCTGATCAAGATGCTCTTTGGCTTCTACCCGGTGCTTTTGCCCCTCGTCGTCGCCGGCGTTGTGCTCTGCGCCATCATCAATTCCATCGGCGCGACGTTTCTCCAGAGCGCGCTGCAGGTCATTAGCGAATCGTGGCAGTCGGGCGACTGGACGGCCGCGCAGCCCAAGATCTTGAAGCTCGTGACCACCCTCGGCTGCATCTATGCCGTGGGCATCGCCTCCTCGCTCTTCTGGAACCGCGCCATGGCCGTCATCACGCAGGGCTCGCTCGAGAAGCTGCGCGAAAAGATGTTCAACCGCATGCAGGACCTGCCGATTCGCTACTTCGACACGCACCAGCGCGGCGACATCATGAGCCACTACACCAACGACATCGACACGCTGCGTCAGATGATCAGCCAGTCGCTGCCCAACCTGCTCATGACGATCATCGTCATCGTCACCGTGTTCTTCATCATGCTGTATTACAGCGTGTGGATGTGCCTGGTCATCATTGCCGGCGTCGCCTTTATGACCTTTATGACCAAGCTGCTCGGCTCCAACTCCGCGCGCTTCTTTATCGCGCAGCAGACCGAGCTCGGCGTGGTCGAGGGCCATATCGAGGAAGTCATGAACGGCCAGAAAGTCGTCAAGGCGTTCTGTCACGAGTCCGCTGCCGAGGCCGATTTTGACGAGCGCAACGAGAAGCTCTTCGAGGTCTCGCAGAAGGCCAACATGTACGCCAACATCCTCATGCCGATCCTCGGGAACCTGGGCGACTTGCTCTACGTGCTGGTCGCGCTGACCGGCGGCATCTTCCTGGCGCTGGGCGTGCCCAACCTGAGCCTCTCGGGCATGGCGCTCTCCATCGCCGTCGTGGTGCCGTTCCTCAACATGACCAAGCAGTTCTGCGGCCAGATCGGCCAGATCTCGCAGCAGATCAACGCCGTGGTCATGGGCCTTGCCGGCGCCGAGCGTATCTTTGAGCTACTCGACGAGGAGCCCGAGGCCGACGAGGGCTACGTGACGCTCGTCAACGCACAGGTGAACCCCGAGACTTGGGAGCTCGAGGAGGCCGACCACCACACCGGCATGTGGGCCTGGAAGCACCCGCACCGCGCGACCGGCGAGATCGAGTACGTGCCGCTGCGTGGCGACCTGGTCATGGACAACGTCGACTTTGGCTACACGCCCGACCACGAGGTGCTGCACGGCGTGTCCGTGTACGCCAAGCCCGGCCAGAAGGTCGCGTTTGTCGGCGCCACCGGTGCCGGCAAGACGACCATCACCAACCTCATCAACCGCTTCTACGACATTGCCGACGGCAAGATCCGCTACGACGGCATCAACGTCAACAAGATTCGCAAGTCCGACCTGCGTCGCTCGCTGGGCGTGGTGCTGCAGGACGTGAACCTGTTCACCGGCACCGTGATGGACAACATCCGCTACGGCAACCTAGACGCCACCAACGAGGAGTGCATCGCGGCGGCCAAGCTCGCGGGAGCGGACGACTTTATCACCCGCCTGCCCGACGGCTATGACACCATGCTCACCGGCAACGGCGCGCAGCTGTCGCAGGGCCAGCGCCAGCTGATCTCGATCGCGCGTGCCGCCGTTGCCGATCCGCCGGCGATGATTCTGGACGAAGCAACGTCGAGCATCGATACCCGCACCGAGGCTATCGTGCAGGCAGGCATGGACAAGCTCATGGAGGGCCGCACGACGTTTGTCATCGCGCACCGCCTGTCCACCGTGCGCAACTCCGACGCGATCATCTGCCTGGACCACGGCCGCATCATCGAGCGAGGCAACCACGACGAGCTGATCGCCAAACGCGGATACTACTATCAGCTCTACACCGGAGCGTTTGAGCTGGAGTAGAACCGGTTACTGACGGAGGGCGCCCCGGGGGCGGGCGGGGTAATTCCTCCGTGCTCAAACATTCTCGCTTCGCTGTGAAACTGCGCGCGGAGGAAATACCCCGCCCGCCCCCGGGGCGCCCTCCTGTGCGCGATCAGCCCGTCATGTAGAACGGAATAAAAGTTTGTGAGGCCCTGGCCGTTTGG
>JAIHVJ010000173.1 GCA_022720335.1 Collinsella sp. | reverse complement strand
GAGACGCCGTACTACGCCATTCTTGAGCCCGAGAACCGTGAGCTCTATGAGCGCTATCTTGAGCGCGTCCAGAACCTGACGAACTTCCACCCGGTGGGTCGTCTGGCCGAGTATCGTTACTACGATATGGACGCTGTGACCAATTCCGCCCTCGATCTTTCGGATGAGATTATCGCCTGCCATGCATAAAGTCATAACATTCGGTATTCCCTCGTATAACGCCGCCAAAGACATGGACCATTGCATCACCTCTATCTTGGAGGGGAGCAATTACGCCACCGATATCGAGATTATCGTGGTGGACGACGGCTCCAAGGACGAGACGGCCGCCAAGGCCGACGAGTGGGAGGCCCGTTACCCTGGAATCATCCGCGCGGTGCACCAGGAGAACGGCGGTCACGGTATTGCCGTCCTTTCGGGTCTGCGCGAGGCGCAGGGCACCTACTACAAGGTTGTTGATTCGGACGACTGGCTTGACGGTGCTGCCCTTTCGACCATGCTGTCGATTCTGCGTGGCTTTGAAGAGCGCGACCAGCGCGTTGACCTGTTTATCTCGAACTACGTGTACGAGAAGGTTTACGAGGGCACGCATACCGCTATTGGCTACAAATTTGCCCTGCCGCGCAAAAAGATCTTTTCTTGGGATCAGATCGGTCATTTCCGCCTGGACCAGAACCTACTCATGCACAGCCTGTGCTATCGCACGGATGTGCTGCGCGAGTCCAACCTTCCCATGCCGCCGCACACGTTCTATGTGGACAACATCTACGCCTACGTGCCGCTGCCGCGTTGCAAGACCATGTACTACGCCGACATCGACCTCTACCGCTACTTTATCGGTCGCGAGGGCCAGAGTGTCAACGAGGCCACGATGGTCAAGCGTCTGGACCAGCAGTTCCGTGTTACGCGTATCATGATGGAGTCGTACCACCTGTACAGCGATGTCGAGTCGTCACGCCTACGTTCGTACATGATGGGCTACTTCACCATGATGATGGCGATCTGCTCGGTGCTCACCAAGCTTTCCGAGGAAGATTGCGCCGACGAGCGCCTAAAGACGCTGTGGAATGATTTGAAGGCCTACGACGAGCGCATGTATCGTCGTGCACGCTACGGCGTGGTCGGGTTCTTCACCAATCTGCGCGGACGGGCCGGAGACAAAACCACACTCGGCCTATACCGTCTTGCCTCAAAGATCTTCAAATTCAACTAGCACAGAAGCGCTCGGGTAACGGGGACCCCTGGTCCTTAACTTGCTACTTCGAACAGTCCTGCGCAAGACGGAGGCGCCACTGGCGCCTCCTTTGCGTGCGGAACTCGTATCAAGTTAAGGACCAGGGGTCCTCTGCTATGTCTCGCTTTATGTCAGCAAGTTGAATTTGAAGATCTTAGACGCGCGGTACACAGGGGCCTGGGCTGAAAAGATTTTGGTTGGTAGGTTGCCCGGTGGGGCTTGGTTATGTTTGTCGCGAGTTCCGCACGAGCCGAAGAGCACTTAATGTGCTCTTCGTGCGAGCCAGGACTGTAGAGCAGCAAACATAACCAAGCCCCACCGGGCAACCGTCAGGTTAGGCTACTTCGCGGCGCCGGGGATGCCGTGGGAGGTTTTTGCGGTTTTGGCTCCGTTTACGATGGCGGTTTCCAGGGCCCTTACGGCGAGCATGCCCAGCAGGTCTAGGGGAACGGCGGCGCTTGCCTGGGCGCCCAGTTTGCCGCTGGCGAGGGTGTAGATGGTGTCGCCGTCGTTGGTGGTGTGCGTGGGACGGATGGCGTGTGCGTAGGCGTCTGCGGCCATCTGGGAGACCTTGGTGGCTTGTGCCTTAGTGAGTTCCACGTTGGTGACGATGCAGCTGATGGTGGTGTTGGTGCGGTCGAGCGGCATCTGCATGGATCCGGCGGCGGCAAAGGCTGCGAGTTCCATGTCGACGATTTGGTCGCTATCGGCTGCGGCGCGCATACCGGCGACCCACTCGCCGGTGAAGGGGTCGACAACGTTGCCGCAGGCGTTGACCGAGACCACGGCGCCCACCTTGATGGGGCCGAGCGCCACGGCGGCAGCGCCAAGGCCGGCCTTCATGCAGGTAGCGGGGCCCATGAGCTTACCCACGGTAGCGCCCGTGCCGGCGCCTACGTTGCCCTGTTCGAGCTTGGTGGGGGTGTTGTCGAGTGCTTCGCGCACGGCGGCGATGCCGGCCTCAATGTCGGGGCGAACGGTGGGGTTACCAAAGGCGAGGTCGAAGATACAGCTCGAGCACACGATAGGCACCTGCGTGGGGCCGACGGGAAGGCCGATGCCGCGGCTCTCAAGCTCGCGAGCGACGCCGCTTGCAGCCTCGAGGCCAAAGGCCGATCCGCCCGAAAGGCAGACGGCGTGGACCTTGTCGACGGTGTTCTCGGGTCGCAGCAGGTCGGTCTCGCGCGAAGCGGGAGCACCGCCGCGAACGTCAACGCCGCCGGTGGCGCCCTCGGGTGCCACGATTACGGTGCAACCGGTGCCGGCCTCCTCGTCCGTATAGTTGCCATAGCAAAAGCCATCGACATCGCAGACGTCAATGGCCTCGAGCAGTGTATCCATGTTTAACTCCTATCGGTTTTCCGCCGCGCCTTGTGCCCGGTCGGGATCCGTACGGTACGCCAAAATTGTAGGCGCTGGGGGATACCCAGCGCCAGATGCAATTACGAGAGTTTTTGAATCGCGCGCGCGACGCGGGCGATGGGTAGGCCCACCACGTTATAGAAGTCGCCCGAAATATCGTGCACGAGCATGCGGCCGCCTGTGCCCTGGATGCCGTAGGCGCCTGCCTTATCCATGGGCTCACCCGAGGCAACGTAGTGCTCGATCTGCTCGTCGGTGAGCTCGTAGAATGTCACGTCGGTCATATCGACAAACGACAGGCTCTCGGCGGCATGCGGGGCGGCCGTATCGCTTGCCTTAACGATGCAGACGCCGGTTGCGACCTGGTGCGTGCGGCCCGAAAGCTCACGGAGCATGGTGCGCGCCTCGCCCTCGGTTGCCGGCTTGCCCAAAATCTTGCCGTCGAAGGTGACGATGGTGTCGGCCGCGACCGTCAGCTCATTGGGCTCGGCATACTCGGCAGCAACGGCAGCCGCCTTGGCGCGTGCCAAGCGCTCGACAAGCGTGAGCGGGGCCTCGCCATCAAAGGGCGTTTCGTCGATATCCGCGGGAATCACGCGAATGTTGTAGCCTGCCTCGCGCATCAGCTCTATGCGGCGCGGTGATTGCGAAGCCAAAATCATAGTTGGATGCCCTCGGCGACCTTCTCGACAGCCTTGTCGCCGGCGATCGTGCGCAGCAGCTCAAGCGCAAAGGGGAGCGACTGGGCCATGCCGCTGGCGGTGATGATGTTGCCGTCTTGCGTAACCTTCTCGCCGGTATAGGCGCCCTCGGGGAAGCTTTTCTCAAAGCCAGGGAAGCACGTGGCGTGGCGCCCCTCGAGCAGGTCGAGCTCGCCCAGGATAAACGGGGCGGCGCAGATGGCGGCGACGTGCTTGGTCGCGGCGAACTCGCAGACCACGTCGCAGACGCGCTGATCGGCGCGCAGGTTGGTGGCACCGGGCAGGCCGCCGGGCAGCACGACGCAGTCGTACTCGTCAAAGTTGATCTCATCAAAGAGCGCATCGCAGGTCACGGGGATCTGCAGCGAGCTTACGACCTCGCGCGTGGGCATAATCGAGACGAGCGTGGCGCGCACGCCGCCGCGACGCATGACATCGACCATGGTCAGGCATTCAATCGTTTCAAAGCCATCGGCGGCAAGAACGGCAACGCTGGGCATAAGGGTTCCTTTCATAGGGCGGCATACAATTAGCCGTCTTATACCCCGAAGACCCCCGCTTGCCACGCTCGATTTCCCAATGTTTAAAAGGGACGGGGATTAAATAAGGCTCTGTTAGACCAGGATTGACATACATGTGTCCCCACGGTGCCATATCGTTGACCCCATAGACCGCGATGATGGGGGCAGCATGAACGCCGAAG
>JAIHVJ010000172.1 GCA_022720335.1 Collinsella sp. | reverse complement strand
ACCACCACAAAGGGGACAGGCACCTTTGTGGTGGTTTTCCAACCGCAAAGGAAGCAACCATGAAAGCACTCGTCATCAACGGCCCCAACCTCAACATGCTCGGCATTCGCGAGCCGGGCATCTATGGCAGCGACAACTACGACCGCTTAGTGCAGATCTGCCAGGAAGCGGGCGCCGAACAGGGCTTCGACGAAGTCGAGGTCTTCCAGTCTAACCACGAGGGCAGCATCGTCGACAAGATCCAGGAGGCCTACGGCAAGGTCGACGGCATCGTCATCAACCCGGCTGCCTACACGCACACGAGCGTGGCTATCCTGGACGCCCTCAAGGCCGTCGCCATCCCGGCTGTGGAGGTCCACATCAGCGCCGTCGAAACACGCGAGGACTTCCGCCAGGTGAGCTATGCGCACCTGGCCTGCTTCACCACCATCACCGGCGAGGGCCTGCAGGGCTACGCACACGCGATGGAGCTGCTGAGGGAACGTCTCGAAAAGTAGCCTCGCGAGCAAATCCATCAACGCGATTCACACGCTAATAATGCCAGTGCCGCCAGCAGCAACCTCGCTACTGGCGGCACTTTATTACTGGCATATAATCATTGCAGTCACACAACGTCTGGAGACGCGCATGTTAAGCATCCATCTGGGGGATTACCCCGGTTCCATCTACGATACCGAAACCTATTTTAGGAACTCATACTTGGACTCATGGTTCGAAGACCCTATGGCCGCACAGATTATTAAAAGCGTGGACGGATCAGAGCTCATCGGTCCCCACAACATCGTAAGCAAACAGCTGGGCTCGATCACCCCACTCGAACTGTCCGGCGGCGTTAAGACGCTGCTGCTGGTGCGCAATCTCCCAAATATGGTGTTCAACGCATCCACCTGCGGAGACAACTGTGCCCGCTGGCTACTCAAGATCGGCAAAGAGCAGGATGTGATGGTGACCTTATACCACATCATGAAATTCCCCTGGAAGAGCTTTGAAATCCGCATTGAAAACGATGGCCGCATCGTCAGAAACATGCAGGAGTTTGTCGGCGCCACGAATGACTTTTTGGATGTTGATGAGTAATGAAGGGAACGCATACCGTTGTCGTAGAGCGTGCAAAGGTCAAATACACACTCACGTTTAAGCGCAATATTTCCTTTATACGCGGCAACAGCGGCACGGGTAAAACGACGCTCATCTCGATGATTCGCGACTACAACGACCGAGGACCGGAAAGCGGCGTTGCACTCAGTTGCGACGTGCCTTGCGAAACGCTTTCCGGCAGACGCTGGGAGCGCGAGCTATCGATCATCGAAGATTCAATCGTCTTTCTAGATGAGGGTAACGAGTTTATCTACTCAAAGGACTTCGCCAAAGCCGTCAACGGCTCGTCCAACTATTTTGTTCTGATATCTCGTCGCGATGCCAACGAGCTCCCCTACAGCGTTGATGAGATCCTGAAGCTAGTCAACACGACAAGTAAAACAATCAATGGCCGCAAGAGCGACAGGCGCTTCTACTCGGTGACCAAGCCGCTATATGACCACACGGCAAGTATGCTGTATCAGGATCTAAATGTTGGATTCGAGGTACCCGACGCCGTAGTTGTCGAGGATAGCAAATCTGGCTATCAATTCTACGACGCTCTTTGCAACCGACTCGGGATCCCCTGCTATACCGCCACCGGCGTTGCAAATCTAAAACGTACGATTCACGAATGTCCCGAGCAAAACATCCTTGCTATTGGAGACGGAGCAGCATTTGGTCCCTACATCGAAAAGGTGCTCGGACAGCGCGTTTACAAGAACGTACGCTTGTTCCTCCCCGAATCATTCGAGTGGACACTCCTGCAATCTGGCCTCATTCCCAGTAACGATATCTTAAAAATCCTCGAGGATCCCTCAAGCTATATCGAAAGCCGCGACTACCTGAGCTGGGAGCGGTTCTTCACCGATGTGTTGATCAAATACTCGGCAGACACTCGCTACGCCTACAGAAAGGCAAAGCTCAATGAGCAGTACCTGAGGCCGCAGGCGATGAATGCAGTTGCAAACGTCTTGCCCGAGTGCCTGAAGGCAGACTAGATACAGCGGGGAGGGCCAAGTTGGTCCTCCCCGCTTTTGTTACGCCTTCTTGATCACGTACGCCAATCCAATATCGCAGGCACAGCGTACGATTGACGCGAAGAACCACGATGCTGGCAGCGTCATAAGCAGAGGCTTGCTCACGCTCGGCTCCAGCCCCCTTTGGCGCGCCGTATAACCAATCCACATCAGCAGCACAATAGCAGCTCACGCCACGGCTTCGGCCTAAACGTATACCCGGCAAGAACAAAGAACACCGGCATGTGAAAAAGCCCAGACCACCAAGCGGTCCGGGCTTAATAAACGATGGCGCTCCATGACGGATTCGAACCGTCGACCTTGGGATTAGAAGTCCCCTGCTCTATCCAACTGAGCTAATGGAGCAAATAACCGCACGCCAAAGCAAGCGCAAGCCTGTCAGGCGCAAATAATTATAACCTAGTTGAACTGCTCACGGTACGCCTTGCAGACCTCACTGACCGGGCCGTCCATGCGAAGGTCACCCTTCTCAATCCAAACGGCACGCTGACAGATGCGCTCAACCTGCTCCATGGAGTGCGAAACGAACAGAACCGTCACTTCGCCGCTCTGGATAAAGTGCTGGATGCGGGCCTCGCACTTCTGCTGGAAGAACACATCACCGACGGACAACGTCTCGTCAACGATCAGAATATCGGGCTCGGTAATCGTCGCGATTGCAAAGGCGATACGCGCCACCATGCCCGAGGAGAAGTTCTTGAGCGGCATATCGACAAAGTTCTGCAGCTCAGCGAATTCGATAATGCCGTCAAAGTTGGAGTCGATGAACTCCTTGGTATAGCCGAGCAGGGCGCCGTTCAGATAGATGTTCTCGCGGGCGGTCAGCTCGGGGTCAAAGCCGGCGCCAAGCTCAATCAGCGGCGCGATGTTACCGTGCACCTTAACGCTGCCCTCGCTAGGCTCAAGAACGCCAGCGATAATCTTGAGCATCGTAGACTTGCCGGAGCCATTGGTGCCGACCAGACCCACAACCTCGCCGCGATGAATATCAAACGAGATGTGCTTAAGCGCCCTAAACTCCTCAAAGAACAGCTCGTGCTTGGCAAGCTTAATGAAGTACTCCTTGAGGTTGGTCAGCGACTCGGACGCCATGTTAAAGATCATGGTGACGTCGTCGACCTCGACAGCCAGAGGCTGCTCGCTGTAATCAACAACAGATTCAGTCATCACAGCACTCCTTAGATGTAGAGGATAAATTTGCGCTCGGACTTATGGAACACGGTATAGCCAATAATAAGCGCAAGAACCGCCCAAGCGACGCACATACCAAACGTCATAAGCGAGGGCGTAGTCTGGAACAGGAAGATATCGCGCATAAACTGCAGGTAGTTGAACATGGGGTTCGCATACATCAAGATACGCACGAGATGCGGCATTTGCGCAATATAGTCAGTCGTCCAGAAGATGGGCGTAATGTAAGTCCACGCCGTAATGACGACGCTCCACAGATGCATAACGTCGCGGAAGAAGACCGTAAGGGCAGAGAGCATCATGCCCAGGCCCATGCAGAAGCACATAAGCAGCAGCAGGCAAACCGGCAACAGAATCAGGTGCCAAGAAGGCATAACGCGGAACCACAGCATGACGATGGCGACGGCGACCAGCGAGAAGGCAAAGTTGACCAGCGAGAAGAGCACCTTCTGCACCGGGAAAACCCAGCGGTGCACCTTAACCTTCTTGAGCAGAGGAGCAGCGCCCACGATCGACGTCAGGGCCTGGTTAGTAGACTCAGACATGACGGCAAAGGTGATGTTACCCACGATCAAGTACAGCGGGTACATCTCGGGCGTCATTGAGCCATTGCGGCCCTGGCCAAAAATCGTCGAGAACACGATGGCCATGACGATCATCATCAGCAGCGGGTTGAGCACCGACCATGCGACGCCCAGAACGCTACGGCGATACTTGATCTTAAAATCC
>JAIHVJ010000012.1 GCA_022720335.1 Collinsella sp. | reverse complement strand
GTTGTCAATTCAATTTGACGGTACCCCTGTTTAACGAGGCGAGGAGACCTCGGCTTGCTTCCTCTCTCAGAGCTATCGTGTCGAAACCAGTCGCCCCCGGATGTTGGGAAAGTCTGGATGGTATCGGACCTGCAAACACCCGATAACCGTCGACTTTTCAAGGAACACGCGGGGTGTGCCCCGCTCGTGGATAGCTATCTTACCACGTTCTAAAGGCAGACAGCTGTTCTATGCACGAGCTGTGAAGACCCCAATGTGCGCCGCACTTCACGCTTTTGCTACCGATCGCGTCACGTATATTTTCGCCAAGCAAAATTGACCCGTCGAAAGGACCGTTATGGATACCAAACAGCAACTCGTCAATGCCCTCGCGGGCCTGGGCTCAACCATTACCGAAGCTATGGATGTCATCGAAGGCTTTGTCCCCTGCGGACATCCCGCCCTCACGGTATCGAACGCACTCGTCGCGCTGGACGCCGACGATAATGCAGCTCTCGCCCAGCAGCTTGAGACCGTCGAGGGCTTTATCGACCACGTGAGTGAGAACCGCGGCGTGACCGCCTACCACGGCATCGAGGTCGAGCTCGCGGGTCCCAAAGCTGATCTGCTCGCAGCAATCCGCGAGGTAGGCGCCCTTATGCAGACCGTAGGCGTCAAGAACACCCAGGTCAACGAGTGGGTCTACCGTAGCCTGGCAGCACTCGACAGCTCCGACGAAAAGGCAGCCGAGCAGCTCGCAGAAAGTTCCGCTATTAAGGCCCAGCTTTTGTAAATAGCAGACGCGGGCCCCTTGGCGCTTCATCGTCCAAGGGGCCCGCAAACAGTTCGCGTCAACCGATAGCCGCGCCGCCGCGTTCGGCCAAAGCCAGAATCGGCATCATTTGACGAGGTGTCTTTGCCGCAAGATCGGCATGTTCGAGCAGCTTGCGATCGTTGGTCACCAAGTAATCGACCTGTGCGCGCTTGCACGCGGCGAGCACCAAGTTGTCCTCGTAATCGCGATGGAGCGCTAAGTATTTGTCGGCCAGCCAAAGGTCCGATGCATCTGCACCCACGGCCGTGGCGTTTTCGGTCATGTTCCGAACAAACGCCAACGCCGCATCGCCAATTGCACGGGCAGACGCCTCGTCGAGCGCTCCCCCACTGGCAAGAACGCTACGCTTCAGTTCGTGCTGTACAACATACAGTACGTCCTTGGCGATATGCACCGGAAAGAGCAGCGTTGCGCCCGATTCCGCCGCCTGCCCAATAAACGCACGCGCGGCAAGCGACTCGGCATGGTCGACGCAAAACGAATCAACCCATACGTTGGCATCCACCATTATTTTGAGGGGAGCCCCGCTCACAGGATCATCCCCTTTTGGCGATAGCGCTCGTCCATGGCTTCGGAATAGACTGTGTCCCAATCGCGATCGTCGGATACGGACGACGTGGCGATGCCCAAATCTGCATAAAGCCGGTCGGCCGCTGCCCATGATACGGAGAACGGAGTATCGTGCGCGACGGTCTGTTGCCGACCATCAACGGCAGACAGCACTTCCTCACACTGCCCGCCACCCTGTGCGACCTTGGCCACGACCTTTTTGATGAGCTCGGGCAGTGACCTGCCCGAAAGCTGTAGCGCTTCCTCGGCGCGCTCTTTAACCGAGCGATCTACGCGAACATTCACCTGCGCCATGCCGCTAACAGCACCCACGTTGATCCCGCTCCCTTCAATTGCTAGCACCGCTATCAACACTATATAGAGAAGCTAGCAGATGGTCAAACGCAAAAGGCCTGCGCCCAGACGACACAGATGCCGTCTGGGCGCAGGCCAGATAACGTGAGCGAACACGTCTGCTAACGCAGGTAAGCCTTCGCGTTGCCCAGGCTGTAGGCAATCGTTGAGCCGTTGTGCAGCAGCGACGACGCCTGCGGGGTAATCGCGCCGGTAATGCCCAGCGCCAGGAGCGCCGAGTTGGTGAGCATCACCTTGGAATACGAACTCGTCAGACGGTCGATAAGCCCCTGACTCATGCGGCGCAGACGCACGATCGCGGCGAGATCCGTATCGGTCAGGATGATATCGGCGACCTCCTTGGCGATATCGCTTCCACCGCCCATGGCCAGACCCACATCGGCCAGGCCCAGCGCCGGTGAGTCGTTGACGCCATCGCCCACCATGGCAACGTGGCGCCCCTCGCCCTTAATGCGCTCAACATACGCGTACTTGTCCTCGGGCAGCAGCTCGGCCTTAAACTCGTCGACGCCTGCCTCGCGAGCAATGCGCTCGGCCGTGCGCTCCGAGTCGCCCGTGAGCATGACCACGTGCTTAACGCCCAACGCGTGCAAGTCGGCGATGGCCTCGCGCACGCCGGGTTTGAGCGGGTCCTCGATACCGAGCACGCCAACGACCGTACCGTCGACCGCCAGGTACAGCGGCGACAAGCCCTGCATCTGGGACTCGATGCGCTCCTTAATGTCGGACTCGAGCTGCGCGCCCTCATCCTCAAATACAAAGTGCGCGGAACCGATGATGGCGCGACGCCCTTCGATGGACGAAGCGATGCCGTGTGCCACGATGTACTCGACGGCAGCATGGCGCTCGCGGTGCTCGAGCCCGCGCTCGCGGGCGGCGTTGACCACGGCGCGTGCCACCGGATGCGGAAAATGCTCCTCCAAGCAAGCGGAAAGGCGCAGGATCTCGTCCTCGCTCCAGCCATCGGTGGTGAGCACGCAGGCGAGACGCGGCTGCGCCTCGGTCAGCGTGCCGGTCTTATCAAACACAATGGTGTCGGCCTTGGCAAACGACTCAAAGTACTTTGCGCCCTTGACCATGACGCCCATCTTGGCGGCATCACTCATAGCGGTCATGACGGCGACGGAACCCGTGAGCTTGAGTGCGCACGAGTAGTCGACCATCAGTGCCGCCGAGGTCTTGATGAGGCTACGCGTGGTGAGAGCGACAAGGCCCGCGAGCAGGAAGTTCCACGGGACGATCTTGTTGGCGAGGTCCTCCATGTGCGACTGGCCCTCGGACTTGAGCGAGTCGGCCGTCTGCACGAGCGAGACGATCGAGCGGAGCTTGGTCTGCGCCGTGTTGGCGCGCACGCGCACCAAGATGCTGCCGTCTTCCACGACGGTACCGGCGAACACATCGTCGCCCACGCTTCGCTCGACGGCCAGCGGCTCGCCGGTCAGGGTCGCCTGGTTGACCATAGCGCTCCCCTGCTCGACAACACCGTCGATGCAAATGGACATGCCAGTGCGCACGGCGACCAAATCGCCGGGCTCGAGCTCGGTCGCGGCAACGCTTACCTCGGTGTCGCCGACAACCTTTTGCGCCTTGTCGGGCACATCGAGCAGCGAGTTGATGAGCTCGTTTTCGCTCATGGCGCGAGTGTAGTCCTCGAGCAGCTCGCCCACGTTGAGCAAGAACATTGTCTGGCCCGCGGTGTCGACATCACGCTTGACGAACGAAATGCCGATGGCCGAAGCGTCGAGCACAGGAACGGTCAGGCGCGGCTGTGCCAGCTCATGAAGGGCAGCGCGCAAAAATGCCATGTAACCGGCCACGACAAACACCGCACGCAGAGGCGTCGGCAAGAACCAACGGCGCGCGTAGTGGACGCCGATAAGTGTGGCAAGATCCATGACGAGCTTGTGCTTGCGCGGCTCGAGTTGCATCACGTAGCCCGACTTGGCATCGGCGATAGCTTGAGCATCGAGCGCGCCCAAGGCATCGAGCACGCTCGCGCGGCGCGGCTCGTCGTATTCGAGTGCCATCTGGCCGATGCGGCCGTAGACGCGCACCTTGTGCACGCCGTCGATATCGCCGCCAAGCTTAAGAAGTGCATCGAGATCGCTCTCTGGCACAGGACCCGCCAATTGAAGACGGGTCCTGCCGGGGATCTCGCTGATAATCGAGAATCTCATAGTTTGTGCCTGGGAGCGTTACTCGGCTGCCTCGTCAGCAGCGGCCTCGCTCTGGGTGATGTAGGCAGCCTCGGCAACCATGTCATCGACATTGGCCTTGGCCTGCTCGACCATGTCCTGGTAGCAGTTCTTGACGCGCATACCGCACGCGATGCCCTGCACGCAGGCGTTCTTTACCGGAGCACTGGTGAGCAGCTTGATGCCGGCCGTGCCAAGCAGAAAACCGCCACCGACAAGCAGGGTATTGAACGTTGACTTCTTCATGTTGCTTCTCCCTTTTGCCGCACAAGCGCGGCATGGTGCCTTAGCACCCGAGTTCATTAGTTTGCTCGAGCACGCTTTGAGACTAGTTTAGTCGAACTATTATGGTCAACCAAAGTTAACCTTTGGAAATCTTGGTCCCCTTTCCTATAGCCGCCAGGCAGCCGCTTCCTTTTGCAGCGCAACCATGCGGGCAAATTCTCCGCCTGCCGCCTTGAGCTGCGCCGGGGTGCCCTGCTCGGCGACAACGCCATCCTTGAGCACAACGATTTTGTCGGCATTTTCCACCGTACGCATACGGTGGGCAATAACGATAACCGTCTTGCCTGCAAGCAGACGGGAGAGCGCCTGCTGAACCACGGTCTCGTTCTCCACATCCAAGCTCGCCGTCGCCTCGTCCAGCAGCACGATGGGCGCATCTTTGAGCAGCGCGCGGGCGATGGAGATGCGCTGGCGCTCGCCACCGGAGAGTTTGGAGCCGTTCTCGCCGATCATGGTGTCGTAGCCCTGCGGCATACGACTCACAAACTCGTCGCAGTTGGCGGCACGCGCGGCCGCAAGCACTTGCTCATCGGTGGCATCACGACGCCCGAGGCGGATGTTTCCCATCACCGTGTCGTCAAAGAGCAGCACGTCTTGGAACACAATGGCGTAGTCGCGCAGCAGTACCTCGGGATCCACGCTCGCAACATCCACGCCACCCACGGTGACCGTGCCTTCGGTGGCATCCCAAAAGCGCGCGGCCAGGCGGCTCACCGTAGACTTACCGGAACCCGAAGGGCCGACCAGTGCCGTGACCTCGCCTTCCTTAGCGGTAAAGCTCACATCGGTAAGAACTTTCTCGCCGGCGCGGCCGTCCTCGCCCGCACCATAGCCAAATGCCACGTGATCGAACACCACATCGTGGCCCACTGGCTCAAATTTCTCGCTGCCCCGCGCCACAGGCTCTTCCATGATGGAACGCATACGCTTGGCAGACGACTCGGCGGCAAACAGCTCGGACACCAGCATCAACGCCTGGTCAAAGGGTGCATAGATACGGCTCACCATAAGCAAGAAGGCAAACATCACCAAAAAGTCGACCCGCCCCGAGGCAACCATCGCGGCACCCGTTACCAGCGTGGAAGCGACCCCCAGACGCAAAATGACAAAGGCAGAGTTGACCAAAAGCCCGTTAACGAGTTCTCCCTTAGTGGTCTCGCGCTCCTCGGCATCGATCACGGCACCGAGTCCCTCAAGATAATAGGCCTCCTGGTTGGTAGCGCGGATCTCGCGCACACAATCGAGCGTCTCCTGGATCGCCTCGGTGACTTTGACCTTCTCGGCGCGAACACGGTCGAACACCGGGACCATGGGGCCGCGCGTCAAATACAGCACGGCAAAGGCCACGGGAACGCTCCAGAACGCCGCGATCGCCAACTGCCAGCAAAAGAACAGCGATGCTGCGAACACAATAGCGCTTGCGATAATGGCGCCCCAAAGCTCTCCCAACACGTGGCTGTAGGCATGTTCCATGGTCTGGACATCGCCCATGATGGTCTCGGTTAAATCGGCCAGATCGCGACGTCCAAAAAACGATAGCGGCAGCCTGCGCAGGCGCTCGGCAATTTCCATGCGCTGCTTGCCGCACTCCTCGTAAAAGATGCAGTAGGTGTAGTAATACTGCTGCCAGTTAGAGGCAAAGAGCAACACGAAAAAGACCAGGAGGCCGCCCACGATCGGCAGGGCATTCGGCAGGTCGGCCCCGCTGGCGAGATGCTCGACAAAGCCGGCCATGACCCGGAACAAAAAGCCCATGCCGGCCATGGTAATAAGATTGGTGAGCGTGGTCCAGAAAATGCCGCGTTTTACGCCGGCGATGCCTTTATCGGATAGGAAATACTTCTTTTGGAATGAGGCGAACATTTAGGCCTCGCCCCCCTTCGTGACGGCGGCATCCGCGGTCGCAGCAGTAATCTTCCAGCTCGCGGCCTGTTCGTATTCGGCCCACATCTTGGCATATAGACCCTCTTGGGACAGCAACTCGGCATGGGTACCCGACTCCCGCACGCTGCCCTGGTTGAGTACCACGATTTGGTCTGCGCCCACTACAGTCGAGAGTCGGTGCGCGATCATAATGACCGTGCGGCCCGCCGCCAGCTTGCTAAAGGCGCGCTGGATGAGCGCCTCGTTCTCGGGGTCGGCAAACGCCGTGGCCTCATCGAGCACCACGATAGGCGCGTCTTTAAGGATCGCGCGGGCTAATGCCACGCGCTGGACCTCGCCACCCGAAAGATATGCCCCGCCGGCGCCGAGCATGGTATTGATGCCCTGTGGGAGCTTGGCCACAATGTCGTCGCACTGAGCTGCGGAGAGGGCCGCACGCACCTCGTCGTCAGTGGCCGCAGGCTTGGAGGCGCGCACGTTATCGGCAAGTGTTTGCCGGAACAGCTGGTTGGTCTGGAACACAAAGGCGACCTGGTCCATAAGCTCGTGCGGATCCATATCGCGAACGTCCACACCGCCTACGAGCACTCGACCCGAGGAAACATCCCAAAAACGCGGGATCAGGCTTGCGCAGGTTGACTTACCGCCACCCGAGGGACCCACCAGCGCAAGGGTACTGCCTGCGGGGACGTTAAAGGTTACGTGGCTGACGGCAGGTGCTTCGGCACCCTCGTAGGTAAAGCTCACATCCTCAAAGCGCACATCGCTGCCAACAGGACGCTTAGGCTGAGCGGGCACCAGAAGTTGCTCAGACTCCATGATGCTTCGGATGCGCGCCAGCGAATCGGCACTCATTTGAGACGCCTCGCCCACAAACATAAGCTTGGTCATGGCTGTGGGCACCACGGCCGAAAAAATCGCGTAGAAGGTGAAGTTTGTCAAAAAGTGCGCAAAATCCGTCTCGCCCGGAGCCAGCAGCAACGCCACGGGCAAAAAGAATGCCACGAGGCCGTTGAGCGCCGTAAGATTGAGCACTTGCGGGCCTCGACAGAACGTGCCCGAATAGTTTTGTGCCATATCGGCGTATTCGGCAATCGCATCGTGGAAGGCCTTAAAGGAGTAGACCGTCTGCTGAAACACCTTGACCACAGGGATGCCGCGTACGTATTCGGTGCCGGTCTTGTTCATCTTGACCAGCGCTCCCATGTAGGCCTTCATGAACTCGGCGCCTTTGCCGCCCATCATGGCGGCCATAGCGCCAAACGAGATGGCTACCGAGATGAGGCATGCCGCGCCCAAGCGCCAATCGAGGGCGAAAAGCAGCACGAGCAGGCCTGCGACCATGGCGGTGGCGCCGGCGATGTCGGGCAGCATGTGTGCGAGCAAAGTCTCGGTGGAGGCGGCGCATCCGTCTACAACACGACGCAGCTCACCGGTGGCGTGCGTGTCAAAGTAGCCAAGCGGCAGCTTAAGCAGGTGCTCGCTCGTAGTCTTGCGGATATTGGACGCGCAGCGAAACGCAGACAGGTGCGTGCACATGAGCCCCACGAAATAAGCTACGATGCTTGCCAGGGCAAAACCAACGGCCCACCAGCCATACATCGCGATATCGGTGGCTTCGCTCCAGTTAGGCGCCACGGCGATCAAATCGCGCGCGACAAGCCAAATACACACGTACGGGCCAAAGCTCAGCAACTGCGAGAGCGCCGAGAGCGCCATGCCCAAATACGTTAGGAATTTGCGGTCACCGGCATACGCGAGCAGCTCGCCGATACCGCCACCTTCCTTTTTTGATCCCTTTGCCATGAGATTCCTTTCTAACGGCTTGAGAGTTAACCGCAATCAACTTATCATTGACGTGTTAGCCATGGCTCACAATCAAGCCAGGCGTGGACGTTTCTGCAAAGGAAGGGGACGCTTTCGAAAATGCATCGGGCCGCGACCAACATAACCAAGCTCTACGCGCCGCAGTTTGAGCAGTTTGGCCTGGAGCTTTCCGGCAAGGGCGCCGTCTTTACCGGCGAGGTGGCAAACGATCGGGCGCACGGACGCGCATGGATCATGCCCCTCTCTCCCGCCTGCATTGTCATGGAGCATTTCATCACCCCGACGCACGATATGTACCTGGCCGAATACACACCCGAGCCATACGCCTGCGTGAGCGAAGTCAGCGCGCCCACACTTACATGCATGCCCGCGGCTGGCATAACGCCCGCGAACCTTAAACCATTGCATGGACCGTGGCCAAACAATGCCGTTTGCAGCTTTATCCAAGATAGTTGCGGCGAGGAATTAAGCCCGCTGTTTGCGGGGGAGCTCTATCACTCGCGCTCGGTGCTCTTTTTGCCTGGATATTTTGACGAACTGGAGCACCGCTATCCCACCGAGTTCGCGGGAATCTTTGAGGCGTTTGCCGAGCCATGGCACGAGGAGGCGACGTCTGCCATCTGCCACACGCTGCGCCGGATTAACGAGGACCGCGCCCGCACCGTAGGCGGACACGTCTATATGCAGGGCATCGTGGAGACCATGGTCGCGGAGCTCGCCTGTTCGCGCGCGGCCCAAAAGCAGGCGCGGCAGGCGGCAGGCACACGCGTCAGCATGACCATTGCCGAAGAAGCAACGGCAATGATTGAGCGCGCGCTCGACAAAGGCAGACGTGTGGGTATCAACGAGGTGGCCGAGAGGCTCTACACAAGCCGCTCCAAACTCTGCGCCACCTTTAAAGTCCAGACGGGCGAATCACTGGGCTCCTATATGCGGAGGCATCGTATGGAACGCGCGCAGGACCTTTTGGCCGACAGCCCCCTTTCGATAGCCCAAGTAGCCGAGCGACTCGGCTATCCCCAACAGGCGGCCTTCGCCCAAGCGTTCAAACAATACACCGGCATGACACCCACGGCTTGGCGAAGCAAGCACCGCTAAGGTCCAAGCTCCTTGGCCGTTACGAAGCGATTTAATTAGCCGCCGCCCATCAGCTCGCCCAGGATCTAAACGTCAAGATGCGCACAATCAAGCGCCTTTTTGATAAGAGGGACAGATCGATCAGCCAAATACAACGGAATGTTGAGCACCCCGTCGTCGAGCTTTAGGTTCTTAAGTGAGTAGCGGACCCTCAGTGGAGTCGTCTCCGCATGCTTGTCGGCATAGTACTTAAGATTCTTGGAATGAACCACCTCTCCCGATTTGACCTCGACGGGCACGATTTCGTTCCCGACTTGAATCAAAAAATCGACTTCGTGCTTCGGCTTCTCGTTTGTCCAATAACGCGGAGCAGCATCTAACTGTGAAAGTAATGCCTGAAGCACATAATTCTCGGCGAACGAACCTTTGAACTCCGAAAATAGCGCATCCGAGATGGCAAAAGCGGACGCATCCAGTCTTGCCATGCGGCGCAGCAAACCGACATCAAGACAGTAGACTTTAAATGCCTTGAGGTCATCGTATGCAGAGAGCGGCACGCCACCGGCAGCATTAAGGCGAACCGCCATGATGAGCCCAGCATCGGCAAGCCATTCCAGAGCATCCTCGTATTCTCGAGCACGAGCCCCCTCGCGCACCGCACCCCAAACGAACTTTTTATTCTCGCGCGCCAACTGAGTTGGAATCGAGTTCCATATTTGCGAAAGCTTGGCGAACTGCGCACGGCCACCATGCTTGGCAAAATCGCGCTCGTAGGAATCCAAGAGATCGGACAACACCTTATCGACCTGAACGATATCGCCCGTCTCCACCCACCGACCAAGAGCCTCTGGCATGCCGCCACATGCAAAATAACGACGAAGATGCTCGACGAGACGGATATGGAAGAAATCGGGCACTGTCTCGATCTGATCCAGGCCACCAAGGTATTCGTCGTAGTTTGCAGCGCCCTCGGCTTTCAGAAACTCGGAAAAGCTCATAGGGTGCATCTCCATGAACTCGACCTTTCCCACCGGAAAAGCGCTGGTCTCACGGGACAAGCGAACGCCCAACAAAGACCCTGCGCATGCGACGTGATACTCGGGGGCCTCGTCACAGAAGTATTTAAGGGCGCCGACTGCAGAAGGACAATCCTGGATCTCATCAATAATAAGCAGCGTCTCGCCGGGATCGATAGGCTGTCCAAGTGCCAGGGAAAGGTTTGAGATGATCCGCCGAGGATCGCGCGTACCTTCGAAAAACTGAGCGTACTCGCTCTGTACCCCAGGTGACGGTTCCTCGAGCGTCAGATACACAAAATTGCGGTACGAGGTTCGACCGAACTCCTTAAGCGCCCACGTCTTTCCAACCTGGCGCGCCCCCTTAAGGATAAGCGGCTTACGATATTCCGACGCTTTCCAAGCGTTAAGCTTGGCAATGATATCTCGCTGCATGACCGAACCTCCCGCAAAGAAACTTCCGTAAACGTGATATTTCCCACATTTTACCCTAGGTAAAACGTGACATTTATCACATTTACGGAAGTTTTAAGCTCATTTCGCCACACTTTCATCACATTTATTGCAATGTGACAAAGGGACAGTCCCTTTGTCACCCGCACAAAAATGGACGCGCCAACGGCGCGCCCATTCACTCTATTCCATTCAGCCCACCTGACCCGAACGGCCGAGTCGTCACGAAACCCGGGAGCCCCGGCAGGGCGGGTGCTTGCTCAAAATGAGTTCCGCACGCAAAGAAGGCCACTTAATGTGGCCTTCGTCTTGCGCAGGACTGTTCGAAATTTTGAGGAAGCACCCGCCCTGCCGGGGCTCCCGGGTTCCCGTTTACGAGAGCGACGTTCTCAGCAACTCGTTGAAGAGCTTCGGGTTGCCCTTGCCGCGGCTCGCCTTCATGCACTGGCCCACCAAAAAGCCGATGACCTTCTGGTTGCCATCGCGGTACTGCTGCGCCTGCTCGGCACAGTTTGCCAGCACCTCGTCCACGATCGGTTGCAGTGCGCCGGCATCGCTCACCTGGCGCATGCCGCGCTCGTCGACGATCTTGTTGGGATCGTCGCCGGTCTGAGCCATGGCCTCAAAGACCTCGTGCGCCTGGTTGGAGCTGATGGCATCGGTCGACAGCAGCTTGGCAAGGGCCGCCACCTGAGCCGGCGCGATGCCGGACTCGGCGAGCGACACGCCCGCACCCTTAAGGTAGGCGATCATATCGTTGACCAGCAGGTTTGCGACCGTCTGAGCTTCCTTGCCAGCCATACCGGCAGCAGCGGCCTCAAAGAACTCGGCAAACTCGGGGTCGCCGGCGATCTGCTCGGCGTCGGCGGCCTTAATGCCAAAGTCGGCCTCAAAGCGGGCGCGCTTGGCATCGGGCAGCTCGGGAATCTCGCCACGGCAGCGGTCAATGAACTCATCGTCCAGGTCGAACGGCGCCAGGTCGGGATCGGGGAACAGACGATAGTCGTCGGCCGTCTCCTTCACGCGCATGACCACGGTGCGCTTGCGGCTGGGCTCCCAGTGGCGGGTCTCCTGATAGATGATGCCGCCCTCCTCGAGTACCTCGGCCTGGCGGCAAATCTCGTAGGCAAGGCCGTCGTGCAGGCTCTTAAACGAGTTGAGGTTCTTGAGCTCGGTCTTGGTGCCCAGCTTGGTCTCGCCGCGGCGACGGAGTGACACGTTGCCGTCACAGCGCATGGAGCCCTTCTCCATGGAGCAGTCCGAAATGCCCAGCGTCACAAAAATGCGACGGAGCTTCTCCATAAACAGGCGAGCCTCCTCAGGTGTGCGCAGATCGGGCTCAGTCACGAGCTCAATCAAAGGCGTGCCGCAGCGGTTGTAGTCGACGAGCGACTCAGCCGCGGCGGTAATGCGGCCCTCGGCGCCGCCCACGTGGACCATCTTGGCGGCGTCCTCCTCCATGTGGATGCGCAGGATGCGAATGGGCACCGTGTAGGAACCGTCCTCGCGACGCTCGGGCATCTGCAGGTTGGACGCGTCATAGCTAGCCAGATGGCCGGCGCGTTGATTGCCTTCGCGCATGGTCGACGTCATGGACGTGGACAGGCCCTCGGCGTTGGCCGAAGCGCTCGCCAGGCTCTGAGCCTCGGCCTCGCCAAACGCGCAGTCGGGGCGCTCGGCGGCACCGCGACCGGTCACGTCCAGGTCCAGATGGCCGTACATGGCAAAGGCGACCGGACCCTGCGTGGTCTGGAAGTTCTTGGCCATGTCGGGATAGAAGTAGTGCTTGCGGTAGAACATCGAGTGGCGCTGAATCTCGCAATTGGTGGCGAGACCGGCCTTGACGATGCTCTCGATTGCCTTCTTGTTGGGCACCGGCAGGGCGCCGGGCAGACCCAGGCACACCGGGCACACGTTGGCGTTGGGCTCGTCATCGTGGCTGAGCTTGCAGTTGCAGAACATCTTGGTGTCGAGTGCGGTGAGCTCGGTATGGATCTCCAGGCCGATCACGGCCTCCCAATCCTGCAGGACCTCGGAAAGCTCCTTCATTACAGCTCGCCTCCCTTCACGGCAAAATCGGGCGCGACGGAAAGCGCGGGCGCACCCGTGGCGGCATCGGCAAAGCCGCGCTCCAGGGCGCGGGCAAACGTGAGCAGCTGACGGTCCTTAAAGGCGGGTCCCACCAGCTGGGCAGAAACGGGCAGCTTGCTGTCCTCGCCCAGGCCCAGCGGCACCGAGATGCCACCGTTGCCGCAAATGTTGAGCGAAATGGTGTACAGGTCGGACAGGTACATCTGCGTGGGGTCGCTGATCTCGCCAAACTTAAAGGCCGTGCGCGGCGAGGCGGGCATCAGGATCGTGTCCACCTTGGCATACGCGGCGTCGTAGTCCTGCGTGATGAGCGTGCGGGCCTTCTGCGCGGCGTAGTAGTACTTGTCGTATACGCCCGAGCTCAGCAGGTAGGCGCCGAGCATCTGACGGCGCTTGGCCTCGGCACCAAAGCCGTGGGCGCGCGAAAGCGAGCTCTGGTCGGACAGGTTGGCGCAGCCCTCCTCCTGGTAGCCGTAGCGGATGCCATCGAAGCGGGCCAGGTTGGAGAACGCCTCGGCCGGGCCGATGACGTAGTAGGCGGCGATGGCGGCGTCCAGGTGCGGAAGGTCGACCTCGACCAGCTCGGCACCCTGGTTCTGCAGTTCCTGGGCGGCGCGTTGAACAGCAGCCTTGACCTCGGGCGTCAGGCCCTCGGCCTCCATAAACGCGGGGATGATGCCCACACGCTTGCCCTCGATGCTGTCGTTGAGATGCTCGGTAAAGTCGACGGCGCAATCCTGGCTAGTGCAGTCGTACGGATCGTGGCCCGCGCCGGTAAGCGCGTTCATGGCCAGCGCGACATCCTCGACTGTGCGGCCAAAGGGGCCCACCTGGTCGAGCGACGAGCCAAAGGCAACCACGCCGTAACGGCTCACGGCGCCATACGTGGGCTTAAAGCCCACCACGCCGCACAGCGACGCCGGCTGGCGAATGGAGCCGCCGGTGTCCGAGCCCAGCGAGAGCGCGACCTCGCCCGCGGCGACGGCGGCAGCGGAGCCGCCCGAGGAGCCGCCGGGCACGCGCTCGGTATCCCAGGGGTTGTTGGTGCGGTGGAACGCCGAGCTCTCGGTGGAGCTGCCAAAGGCAAACTCGTCCATGTTGGCCTTGCCCATGGGCAGGCAGCCGGCATCGAGCATGCGCTGGACGCAGGTAGCGGTGTAGACGCTCTGGTAGTTCTCGAGCATGCGGGAAGCGCAGGTGGTGCGCGTGCCCACGAGGTTCATGTTGTCCTTAATGGCCAGCGGCACGCCCGCGAGCGGGGGCAGCGGCTTGCCTGCGGCACGGTCGGCATCCACGCGCGCAGCGGCCTCGAGCGCGAGCTCGGGCGCCACCTGCAGGAATGCCTGGACCCCGCCCTCGCGCGCCTCGATGGCGGCAAGGGAGGCCTGGGCCACCTCGGTAGCAGTAAAGTCGCCGGCGGCAACGCCCGCGGCGATCTGGGCGGCGGTAAGGGAATCGAAGCTCTGCGCCATTACTCGCTCTCCCCCTCTCCCAAAATGGACGGCACGCGGAAGTAGCGGTCGCGCGCGCTGCCGGCGTTTTCGAGCGCAACGTCGAGCGGCAGGTCGCGCTCGGGCTCGCGCAGGTCATCGCCCATCACGTTGGACAGGCTTCCGATGGGATGGAACGTGGGTTCCACGTCGGGCAAGTCATATTGCAAGACGGGCTCGAGCATCTGGACGGCGTCGTTCATGTAGGACGTCATCTGGGTGAGCTCGTCATCGGTCAGTGCGATCTTTGCATACTCGGCGATGCCGCGCACGTCTTTCTCGCTGAGTGCCATAGGCGCTCCCTTCCGCATAACAGATAAACCGCTCTAGTATACAAGGCAACTCCGCTTGGAGCAGGTGCTTTACCTAAATGCAGCGAAAACGTAACGAGGGCGACGGTTGGCAGGCGACGGGCTGGCGGTTCCGCAGCGAAACCGCACCGTCCATAGCAAATACCGTCCCGCCCGCAGCGAAGGCCGTCCCGCCCACAACGAAAAGCATCACAACATTCGACGTTTTTCGCCAAAATCGCAATTTTCATCGAATGTTGTGATGGTTTGGAAGTCCCGACCACCACAAAAGTGCCCGTCCCCTTTATGGTGGTTCTGAACGATGCTTTATGCCGAGGCCTTGGCCTTGCGGCGCTTACGGACCGCGTGAATCACGATGTCCAGCAGCAACAGCACAATGGCCACGACCACGATGAGAACGGCGAACTCGCGCTTGCCCCAGTGGCGGCCGGCCAGCGACTTTTGCTTGTCGACGTCCTTCTTGTTGTACTTGGTGCGCACGCAATGCACCAGCAGGCGATGGTCGTTCACCCCGTAGGGCGTGCAGGTGACGAGCGTCACCTTGTCGGCGCCGGGCTCGATGGTCAGCGACTCCATCTCCTCGGGCAGCACCACCTCGGAGTCCACCATCTTGTAGGCGAGCGTCTTGTTCATGGTGTGCAGCAGCACCAGGTCGCCGGGCTCCAGCGAGTGGATGTCGTCGAACATACTCAGGTTGCGCATGCCCGAGTGCGCGGTGAGCACGCAATGCGTCGAGGTGCCGCCCACCGGCAGGCTCGTGCCCTCCAGGTGGCCGACGCCCGCCATAAGGACTTCCTCGCTCGTGCCGTGATAGATGGGCATGCTCACGTCGATGGAGGGGATCTCGACCCAGCTCATCATGGGGTCGCGGTCAAAGATGAGCTGCTGAGCGTAGGGCTCAATCTGGTCGGCGGGAAGCTCGGTGGCCTCGCCCGCCAGCTGCTCGTTAAAAGAGCGCGCCTGAAGCAGAATGCCCTCGCGCTCCTCGGTAGACAGCGCGTCCACGGTGCTGGACACCGTGCTGATCTGGTTGAACACGCCCGAGGCCTCGAGCCGGTCCAAGATCCACGGCCAGGTCATAAGGCCCACACCAATAAGGATGATGACAATGGTGATGAGCCGGTCGGCCCAGCGCGGCAGCCGCTTGCGACGGCGCTTGGGCTTTGGTTGAGGTTTGGGCTGAGGGCTTGAGCCGCCGTTGTCCGCGGCGTTATTGCTCTTCATATGTTTGGCGCCCTGCACCATCGCCAGTCACTCCTCTACAACTCAAGTTGTCTAAACAAATAATAGCCGATTAGCAAGCTTAAACGCCTGGCAACGCAGCTAGGACCGAAGCACCGCCGACGATTCGAATTCTTGGAGGCCTTCTACAGCGCTTCTTGCCATGGATATTCCTTTCCAAACATGCGATCGACTTCGAGCTGAATTCGCTCATCGTCGATTGCCGCCAAAGATAGCGCAAGCGAAATGTCGTCGACACGGGAGGAGCCGGCAAACACGGGCGCATAGCGCCACACTTGGATCATCGCCGTTTCGTTATCCGGCAACTCCCCGTCTGCAACTTCGAGATCGCTCAGTTGACGCCATGCACTTCTTAAGACGGCCTTTTGTTCCATGCCCGGCGCAGCGAGCATCGAACGCGCAGCGAGCGCCGTCTCCCCGGCGTCAACAAGACAGTCGATCTGCAGCGTCTTCCTTGCAAAAAAGACCTTCGAGACAGGCGAGGAGAGCTCTGCCATGTGCTCGCTGAGCAGAAGATCAACGGCAACAGGGAACACGACGACACGTCGCTCGCGACGCTCGCGCCTCGCGAGCCCCCTGTCAACAAGCTCGGTTATGGCCTCACTCGCGCGGCTTGCCGAAATCCCAAGCGCACGACAAAGGTCATAGGGACGATATGGCTCCCGGGCTGCTCCCCAGATTGCGGCAGCCTGTGCGTTGGGTGACATCTTGGTCGCGTGATTGCGAAACCGGACACTGCCCCTCTCCGTGCAGGCCGTGCCCATAAATGGAAGAAAAGCCTGTCTGCCGGGGCAAACAAACGGAATCCCTTGTGCGACCAATGCTTTGCGCTGACGTGCATCGGCATCACGAAACGAAACGACAACAGGAGTCTCCGCACGCAAGGCTAGCTGACTATAGACCCTCTTAGCCTCGGGAAGCCCGGCGCCAGTAGGCAAGCTTGCAAGCAAAAACGAAAAACCGTTTGCGTCAACAGTGCGGACCTCAATCGCCCGCAGATGCAGCGGCAAGCGTGCGGATCCAGGCCAAGTTTTGGTCTTGGCGGAGAGGCCTAGTGCTTCTTGTAAGTAGATTAGCGCTTCGTTCATTTCCATCGTTTTCGTTTGATTCCATTTTATATTGGAATTATACATAATTTTCGGAATTAACGAGGTTCCTCTCATGCATAGGCCAGCATTTGAGTTTTCAAAATATCCCGGATCGGCTGGGCGATTCGGGATACAATATCAATAGAAAATGACGCACCCCGCGTAAATGTTTGGGAGCGCGGGCGGCCTAGTTTTCAGCTTTTGTTAAATGCCCGGGATCCGACCCCCGGGCATTCTTATTTGCGCTTTTTGCGGCGCAAATGCCTTCTACCGTCCGCACCGCGCGTGCGCCTACGGACCTTAAACCGAACTTCATACGAGTCAAGAAACGCGATGACGGATGAGTCCGCATCGGACGGTGGAGGCTGCCTGTGTTGTCCAAAAAGAACGGGGCAAACTCCAGCGCGGAGTCTGCCCCGAAAAGAGAATGGCAAAGCAAGAACGTCGATGGACGAGAAAAGTGTCCGCAAGTCTCATGGCCATCACATCCCACCTGCCAGAGGGATGAGTGAGCGAGCGTTACTCCTGCTCGGACTCCTCAGCCTGCTTACGGCAGCGGATGAGGTGCGCCACGCCGATGCACAGCACCGCGCCACCAGCGATCCAAGTGAACGTCACGCCGTTAAGACCGGTGAGCGGGAGGCCGGAGCCCTTCTTGTCGACAATGGTGAAGCTGAGCTTACCGACTTCAGCTTTCGCGGAGCCCTCCTGAACAACATCTTGACCTGCCACAATGGCGCTCGTCGTGTCGGGCTTCACATCCGCACCGTCCTGATTGAGCGTGCGGCTGATAGTAAAGGTCACACCGTTTGCCGCGGAGTTGTTGTAGCCAGGCGCAGGCTTAACCTCCGTGAGGATATAGGTGCCCTCATCGAGGCCGACAACGTTGATCTTGCCTTCGGAGGTGGTGGTCAGTATTGCTTCATTCTCATCTGACGTCGTGGTGCCGTCGGCCTTGATAAATTAATTGGAGTCTTTCTCATGCAGCGTGAACTGAACGCCTTCGAGGGTCTTGGGTTTGCCAGTCTCGTCCTCGTCGCTACCAACCTTGGTGACGTCAATACCGTAGGTGTAATCATAAGCGGGATGTACGACTGTTGTGCCCGTTTCGGTAGTAGAGTGAGGGTTATTGGAATAGGTCAGAGTAACGGTGTTCTTCTGGCCTTTACCGAGTATATCGGCCTTAACCTTCGCGGGTTCAAGCTTTGCCTTATAGTTCACATAGACCTTTGAGTTGCCATCAACGTTAATGATTGCGCCCTCGGTGTCATCTTCATTTTTCGCATGGGCATTTTTCAGATTTGAGAACGAAACCTCAAGTTTGCCATCTACATAACTTTTGTTGTAGCTACTCGGATTAACAACCTGATCGCCAATCTTGACCTCGACAACGGGATCATTGCCGTTAAGCTCGGGCACCATCGTAGAAGGCAGATTATCGGTGAAGGTATAGCTGTACTCTTTATAAGTATTGATATTGCTGGCCACGGTACCTGCAAGCTGATACTCAACCAGCTGATCGGATGCAGAGTCCGCAACCCTATTGGGCGCCGTAAAGACATCTCGAGAAGAGCCCTCGGGAACAACTTTGCTCGAATCCACAAAGCTGCCATTATTGTCGTCCTTAACGGCCTTGGTCACGTTGGGGACATCCTTTTTAGAATCAACATTCACGTCTTCGCCACCAACGACGGCAAAAATTGGCGAGGTATGGGCGTCGGTATTGCCGTTGGCCGAATCGCTAGATGTGGTCGAACCAACATTTGCAGTCACAAAGAGCCAATAGCCGGCGTCTAAAGCCTTAAAGTCTCCCTTGCTGGAATCGCTTGGGTTTGTCCAGGTTAGAGTCGAGCCCTCAAGTGCGGCAGCGATCTTATCCAACGTGGAGTCAGCGTCAACCTTGGCAGTCTGGCCAACTTTTTCACCGGCATTATCTTTAATGTACTTGGCCCAAGCCTGAGCGCCTGCATTCGTAGCAGGAGTTCCCTCGACGCCAGCAAATGCACCAGTCACAACATTCATAACATCAGGCGATGCCCAAGTGATATCAGAGAGCGTCTTGGACCCATTCCAGGTGCCGTCTTCCTTCTGATCCTGCGTGACCTTAGCCGTGAAAATCTGGATTCCCTTAAAGGTCGTATCCTTGTAGGTATCCTCCTTAATCGTCACGTTGCCGCTCTGGGACACCGTCGGCGTGCCCACAGCAAACGCCATCGTCACCGGGGCCATGACGCCGCCGAAGCTCAGCGCTGCTGTGAGGCCGGCGGTTACTGCCAGGCGTGCGATGTTCTTGCTCATGCTCATCTTCTTTTCC
>JAIHVJ010000011.1 GCA_022720335.1 Collinsella sp. | reverse complement strand
TGCGCACCGCGAGCGGCGCATTTTTAAAGGAACGCTCGCGCGTCGAGGCAGAAAAAAGGTCGTCCATAGCCATCCCGTGCATCAATCAAAAACGTTTTCAACTAACCAGTATACCGAAAGGATACGAACTACCGTTCGTTAATATAGGTACGATGCGGAAACTTTAGACCCGGGAACAGCTTGCTCGTCAGTTCGCAGAAATAACCGTCCGTCATGCTCGCAATGTAATCCACGACCGCCTGGTCCTTATCGTTCTGCCAGGCATAGGCGCGATCGTAGTAGGAAAGCTGCTGCTCGATGCGAGAAATGTGGTGTTTAAAGATATACGAGGACTCGTCACCTTCGTTTATATCCTGCAGGCAACGGTCGTAAAGCTTTTCGAAGGCTTCGCGCAGCTCCGCCTCGGAGTCGCCTTCGATACCGCCCTTGCTATAGATCTTCTCGTAGTTCTCGCGCTTGGCACGGCGGATCTCCTCAAACAGGTCCTCGCTCATCTCGATGCGCGGCTTACCATAGCTATGCTCAACGATATCGATGGAGGCATGCGTGAGGATCCAACTATTGTAGGCACCGCCCCGGCCATCATCAAAAGCGTCGGGCGAAAGCAGGCCCGCCGCGATCGCATCCTGACGGTCACGACCGACGTAGGCAAGGATATCCGAGATGCGGACCACACAGCCTTCGAGCGTCATGGGACGCAGATGCCCAATTGCGCTATAGCCCGTGGCAATGCAATCCTCAACCGTCTGGTCAAACTGGTCAAAGGAGCCCATGTCCGAGAGCTCAAACACACGCTGCTCGTACTCGCCGTTATGGCATAGCACGCCGTCGAGCGTCTGGAGCGACACGTTGCGGCCATACAACGCGTCGAGCACGCGAACCGACTGCACGTTATGGAAAAAATAACGCCCCGTACGCTCATGATAGATATCGTTGATGAAGCGCTCGCCGGCATGGCCGAAAGGCGTGTGTCCCAAGTCGTGACCCAGGCCAATCGCCTCGATCAGATCGCAATTGAGCCCCAGGGCGCGACCGATATCGCGCGCAATGCGGGAGACAAGCTGTACGTGCAAACCGCGGCGTGAAAGATCATCATTGCTACGGAAGCTAAAGACCTGCGTTTTGCCTGCATAACGGGTGTACGCCGGAAGATGAAGTATCTTTTCGGTATCGCGCATAAACGCCGGACGCATAAGCGTGCCTTTGTCGGCGGCGCGATCAATACGACGAATGACCTGATTGTCGTTGCAACGATACGGGTTGACATAGCCCGAAGCACGATCGGCGGCAATGCGCTCGACAAGCTCGGGCGACAACGCCGAGGGAATACGGTCCATGCGCGCCTTAATGACGGCCGTTTCTTGATTAGATTCCATGGCATGCTCCTTAAAAAGGATGCGCAATCGGTTACAAAGTGCAGCCCACGACCTCGATTATGGCAAAAATCGGCACCAAAAACGGGAGCAATGGCAGGGAGCGCGATTTTGCGATGAGGCAAGCGACGGCAAGGGTCAGGAGCGCAACCGCAAACGCGACAACGCCGCCCAGGGGATCGAAGGTACAAAGGGCAAAGAGTGCCTTGACGTCCCCCATGCCAATGCCAGGAGCGTGGCGAACTCTACGCCAGAGCGACTCGGTAAGCACAAGGCCAAGGTAGACGATGACCGCAAGACCGGCGTGGTCAAGCGCTGTGTTCAAACCGAGATCGAGCCAAACGCCCGCCAACGCCGTCACGGCACATGCGCCGGCAAGCCCATTGGGAAACCGTCGCTCTCGGGCATCAATTGCCACGCCGGCAAAGATGCAAATCCAAAACGGGATATAGACCATCGGACTCCTCCTCGAGCTGCATCGCAAAAGCAAAAACCACCACAAAGGTGCCTGTCCCCTTTGCGGTGGTTTTGGTGGTGGCTATTTGGCGCCTTGCATGACCTCGTCAAGGGTGACGTTGACGGCGTGCTGCGTCGGCACCCAGTCGACCTTCAGGAACAGCGCGGCCACCGTGATGGGGATATAGCTGAACATAAAGATCGGGAAGGTAAACAGGTTAGTCACCAGACGCCACTTTTGCGCGCAGTGAATGTGCTTGTACTCAAAGATAGTCGTGAGCAGCGCCAGGATAAAGAAGGTCTGATACATCATGGCGAAGGTCATAATGAGCGAAGCGGCGCACGCCTGCATCTCGACTTCGGTAGCCAAGAAACCATGCGAAAGGCCACCCACAATCAAGAACGTCGCATTAGCGAGCATCGAGATCAGCGATAGCAGCATACCCGGGGCGATCGTCATGAACATGTCGTAGGCGGCAAAGCGATGATAGCGGAACGTCGACTTGACCAGATGCTTACCGTAGGTAAAGAACACCTGGTAAAAGCCCTTGGTCCAGCGCATACGCTGCTTCCAGGATGCCTTGAACGTCACGGGTTGCTCGTCAAAGAACTCCGCCGGCGCATAGCCAATGCGAATACCGTGAATAGCGCAGAACGTAGTGAACTGAATGTCCTCGGTCAGCGTGTGGAACTGCCAACCGTGCATGCCCTCGATAACGCTTGACGAGATAAGGTAACCCGAACCCGAAACAGCGCAGGACGTCTTGCAGATATTACGCGCGTTGTTGAGGAAGCGCGCCTCGCGTAGATACCACGTGGCATTAGCAGCCGAGATCCACGAGCTGCCGAAGTTCTTGGAATTGCGATAGCTCGTGACCACATGGAAGCCCTGGTCAAAGGCATCATTCATCTTGGAAACGTAATCGCGGGAGATAACGTTATCGGCATCGAAGATAAAGTAGCCCTCAAACGTGTCGGGATACTCGTTGAGAATGCGGTCGAAGCCAAAGTCCATGACCCAGCTCTTGCCCTTGCGGGCCAGGTCATTGCGCTCGTAAACAATGGCACCGGCCTCGCGCGCGAGCTGCGCCGTGTTGTCGGTGCAGGCATCGGCGACCACGAAAACCTCGATGAGCTCGGACGGATAATCCTGGTCCTTGATGGAGCGAACGAGGTTGGCGATCACGGCCTCCTCATTATGCGCCGCGATAAAAAAGGCATAGCGATGGAGTTTTTTGGCCTTGGGAGGCGCGACCTCGCCACGAAGAGCGCCAATGACAAAAAAGACCACCTGGTACAGAAAGCAGACCGTGAGCAGCGTGACGACAATCTGGTTGAAGATCACGATGGGTGTGTTGGTTTGTAAAAAGGCGAGCATGCAGGCTCCCAGCAACGCGTAACGTAAACAATCGTATATCTTACCGCAGGCTCACCGAGTTCAAGAAACCACCTAATACTGGCTAGGCTTCGAGAAGACCGAGCTGCGGAACGATTTCATCTCCAGCGGCCGTGCGACCGAGCGAGCGCGGAGCCAGATCGTCGAGAACCGCAGCGAGATCCCACGGCAACTCGTCGCGGCACTCAATGCGCTCCCCCGTCACGGGATGGTCGAACGCCACGCGCCAGGAATGAAGGAACTGCCTGGTCAGGCCCTGGTCGGCGCGCGCATCGCACTTGCCGTAGAGTGGATCGCCCACGCAGGCGTGGTTGATATGACGCATATGCACGCGAATCTGGTGCGTGCGACCGGTAAACAGATGGCACTCAACGAGCGTATAACCATCGTCAAAGCGCGTGGAATCAAAGCGCTCGAGGACTTTAAAGGTCGTAATGGCCTGACGGGCAAAGGGGTCGTCCGAAACCGCCATCTTGACGCGGTCGCGCGTAGAACGGGCGATACCGGTATTGATGGTGCCCTCGTCCATGGCGATGTGCCCGTGGACAAGCGTGATATAGCGGCGGTCGAGCGTACGCGTGCGGATAAGATTTTGGAGCGCGCGCTGGGTGTCGTCGTCCTTTGCCGCAAGCATGAGGCCCGAGGTATCGCGATCTAAACGATGCACGATGCCGGGGCGGTCCTCACCCTGCACGGTACCCAGATGGTCAATGCCGCAGTGGTAGACCAGAGCGTTCGCAAGCGTGCCGCTCTCGTGGCCATGGGCGGGATGGCACACCAGGCCGCGCTGCTTGGAGAGCACGATGAGGTAGTCGTCCTCGTAACGGATATCGAGGGGGATGGCCTCGGGAATCACATCAGTGGGATCATGCGGCTCGGGCAGGTCGACCGAGATGCGGTCACCGGAGCGCACAGCATATTTTTTTGATAGGCAGGTCTCGCCGTTCACGATTACGGCGCCGCCCTCGATCAGATGCGCGCAGGCAGAGCGCGTGGGGCAGCCGTCGTTGGCACCCAGAAAGGCGTCGAGACGCTGGCCAGAGCAATCGTCGGCAACAAGAATATGGATGTCGGCCATTAACGCTCATTCCTTTCGCGAATCTTGCGGGCACGCTCCCCACGCTGCTTGGCTTTGTGCTTGGCGCGGGCCTCATCACGGGCATTGAGCTCGGCAGTCGCATCGACTTCGCGGGCCGCAGGGCTCAAGAACATGTAGCCGATGAGGGCAAGCACAACGCCTACGGTGATGCCGATATCGGCCACGTTAAAGACGGGAAAGTCGATGAAGGTGGTGGCAATAAAATCGGTCACAAAGCCAAAAGCCAGGCGATCGATCGCGTTGCCAATGGCGCCACCCACGACCATAGCCATGCCCACAACCTCCAAGCGAGCAAGCTGGGGCGTGCGAAGCAAGTACACGGCAATGGCGACAATGACCGCAAGCGCCAGCAAAGCGAACGCAACGCCATGCCCCTCGCCCATGCTAAAGGCAGCACCGATATTACGGACAAACATAAAGTCAATGACACCGGGGATGACGGTCACATGCAAAGCGTCGCCCACGGCACGAACCGCAAGCTTGGTCAGCTGGTCAAGAAGCAGCACAACCAGCGCCACCCCACCAGCAACACCCAACCGCCAACGCAAAGGCGGCGTCATACCCCCAGCACGACCCAAATCAATCCCCTACCCTCAAGAACATCGAATTCCGTTTAACGCAATTAACCATCTTATATTGCCACACGCAGAGCGCACGACATATTCGCTAACGCCAGATAAATAACCAGCATAAAAAGAAAGCGGCATTCCGAAAAACAGAATGCCGCTTTTATTCAGCGGAGCAAATGGGCCGAAGGCGTCCAAATTCTCCCAATAACTAAAATGCCGAGTTACCGTGCCTTAAAGGGCATTCGCGCAGCGCTTGCAGATATGCGCGTGGCCGTTGTACTCGCCGACGGTGGTGCGGTAGTTCCAGCAACGGTCGCAGCACTCGCCCTCGGCTGCCTCGATGGCAACGGAGAGTTCCTCGCCCTGGGTCAGCTCAACATCGGAAACGATGTAGAACTCGGCCAGGTCGACGGCCTTATCACCGGTCAGCAGCGCGTACATCTCGGCGGGAACGACCGCCTTGACGCGGACCTGCTGGCTCTTGGTGAAGGTACCGGCGGAGCGGGCATCCTCAAGGGCCTTGGTCACGGCGCTACGGAGCTCGAGTGAAGCCTCGAGCACGCCCTCAAACTCATTGGCCTCGTCGAACGTGATGGGCGACTTGTACCAATCGAGCAGCGCGGCGTACTTCTGGTGATCGACGCAGCCGGCGGGCGCATAGGCCATGGCCTCGTCAACCGTGTAGGACAGGATCGGCTGAAGGTCGCGCATGAGCATCGAGAAGAGCTCGGCCAGCACGGTCTGGGCGCTGCGGCGCTCGAGCGAGCCGGGCTTCTCACAGTACAGACGGTCCTTCAGGGCGTCGAGATACACGTTGGAGAGCTCGGTAACCACGAAGTCGTAGAGCGCACGGTAAGCGCGCGGGAACTCGTAGCAAGAGTAAGCGTCGTCGACCTCGGCCTGGACCTGGGTCAGACGGGCAACCATGAGCTTGTCGAGCGGCAACAGGTCGGCAAAGGCGACGCCGTCGGTCTCGGGCTCAAACTGACCCTCGAGCTCGGAGAGCAAGAAGCGCAGCGTGTTGCGGAAACGACGGTAGGCATCAGACGTACGTGCGAGAATCTCGTGGTCGATGGAAACGTCGGAGCTGGTGTCGACCGAGGCGACCCACAGGCGAATGATGTCAGCGCCCATCTCGTCGCAGACCTTGTTGGGGTCGATGACGTTGCCGAGCGACTTGGACATCTTGCGGCCCTGACCGTCGAGCGTGAAGCCCTGCGAGACGACCGCCTTGTACGGAGCATGGCCGTTGGCACCCACCGAGGTGAGCAGCGAGCTCTGGAACCAACCGCGGTGCTGGTCGGAGCCCTCGAGGTACACATCCGCCGGATACTCCAGCTCGGGACGGTACTCGCAGACGGCCTTCCAGGAGACGCCGGAATCCCACCACACGTCGAGGATGTCCTTATCTGCCTTGAGATGATGGCCGCCGCACTTGGGGCAGACGCAGGCCTCGCCCAGGTAACTCTCGGGAGCGTCGGTGAACCAGGCGTCGGAGCCCTTCTCGTGGAAGAGCTTGATGACTGCGTCGAGCGTAGCGTCGTTCATGACCTTCTCGCCGCAGTCGGCGCAGGTGTAGCTGGGGATAGGCACGCCCCAGTTGCGCTGACGGCTGATGCACCAGTCGGGACGCTGCTCGACCATGGCGCCGATGCGGTTGGCGGCGTGGGCCGGATACCACTTGACGTTCTCGCGGACCTCTTTGCCAGCCTGCTCGCGCAAACCGGTCTTGTCCATCGAGACAAACCACTGGTCGGTAGCACGGAAGAGCACCGGGTGCTTGCAGCGCCAGCAGTGCGGATAGCTGTGCGTGATCTTCTTCTCGAGGACCAGGGTGCCACGCTCGCGCAGGAACTCGATGATGTGCGGGTTGGACTCATCGGTGTCCATACCGCTGAAGGGGCCACCGGTACCAAACTCCTCGCCGGTGTAGAACTTGCCGTCGTCATCGACCGGCATGCAAATGTCGGTGATGCCCTCCTTGAGGCAGGCGAAGTAGTCGTCGACGCCGTGGCCGGGAGAGTTGTGGACGATACCGGTACCGTCATCGACACCGACGTAATCGGCCAGCAGCGCCACGCCCTCAACGCCGTCAAAGATCGGCTGCTTGTAGTGGATGTGGTGGAAGGTCTCGGCGGGAACCACATAGGGCTTGCCGTCGACCACAACCGGGGTGTACTCCCAGCCAAACTCCTCGCAGCACTTGGGAGCCAGGTCCTCGAGCATGACCTCGGCGCGGCCGTCGTGCTCAACGGCGACGTAGGCGGCGCCGGGCTTGAGAGAAACGGCCTGGTCGGAGGGGATGGTCCACGGCGTGGTCGTCCAGATGATAAAGTCAACCGGGCCGTCGAAGTTCTCGAGGCCGGCGGGCTTGGAGGTCATCTCAAAGCGCACGAAGATGGACGGGCTCGTCTCGTCGGAGTACTCGATCTCAGCCTCGGCCAGCGCGGTGTGGCAGTGCTTGCACCAGTGGACGGGCTTGTGGCCGCGATAGATCATGCCCTTGTCGAACATGGCCTTGAAGACCTCGATGTCGGCGGCGTCATGCTGGTGATAGAGCGTCAGATACGGGTTGTCCCAGTCGCCAAGCACGCCAAGGCGACGGAAGCCAGCCTTCTGGAGCTCGATGTTCTCGACAGCGAACTTGTTGCAAAGCTCGCGGATCTTAGCCGTGGAGGTCTGGTTGAACTTCTCGGTGCCGAGCTTCTCCTCGACCTTATGTTCGATCGGCTGACCGTGGCAGTCCCAACCGGGAACATAGGGAACCTCATAGCCCTGCATCATCCAGTAACGGTTGATCATGTCCTTGGAGATCTTGTTCATGGCGTGGCCGATGTGGATCGGGCCGTTGGCGTACGGAGGGCCGTCGTGCAGCACGAACTTCTTGTGACCCTCGTTCTTCTTTAGAACCTGCTCGTAGACCTTGTTGTCCTGCCAGTCCTTGAGTCGCTTGGGCTCGGACTTGGAAAGACCGGCACGCATGGGAAAACCGGTTTTGGGCAGATTCATCGTCTGCTTGTACTCGTTTGCCACGGTACCCCTTTCATGTCGTGGGCGCGCACGCCCGTTGGGCACCAAAAAAGCGCCCGTCCCTGCAAGCTGGGACGAAGCGCCACAAAAACGGGCTGTATGCCCGCAAAAGCTCTTCGTTTAACCACCCAGCTTAGATGCCCTCGCCCGCGTATTCGCGCGCTCGCATCCGTTACTCGGCTGGCCTGTATCGACGACCATCTCGGCGATATCTACTAAGACGTGCCTGCGCGGCACGTCCGTTGGGACCGCAGCTCCGGGGTGATTTTCATCGGTCGCATGCACGGGTTCTCAGCGCTCCCCGCTCTCTGTGGCATGCGGACGGCCGACTACTCGTCCCCATCAACGCTTATGCGGAGTATGCTAGCACGTTCCGCGCCGGCGAAAAACCCTCAACACTGGTTTCATACGTAAGAAATTTCTCGTGGTCGTTAGCCTTCTCTAGGAGCAAAATACCTGAAAGCACTTTAACTAACGAAAGAAGGCTGCCATGCGCACAATCGGAATGAGCGACTACACCGTCGGCGAGGATTGCTTTACCAAGCTGCCCGCCGCACTGGCGGAGTACGGCGCGAAGAAAGTCGCCATCATTGGTGGCAAGCGAGCCCTGGCTGCGGCGCTGCCGGGCATCGAGGCGGCGCTTGAAGGTACCGACGTCGAGATTCTGGAGACGCGCGTCTACGGCACCAACAGTACGCGCGCCAATATCGCCAAGGTCGTGAACTCCCCCGCTTGCCAGCAGGCAGACGTGCTTATCGCCTGTGGCGGCGGCAAGGCACTCGACACCGTGAAGACCGCAGCCATCGAGCTCAAGAAGATCGTCTTCACCGTCCCGACGATCTGTTCCAACTGCTCGGCCGCGACCGCCATTGCCGTCGTGTACAACGACGACGGCTCGCTCGAGGGATATTCGTACCCCAACCGACCTGCGAATATCTTCATCAACCCCAAGATTATCGCCGAAGCTCCGGCGGAGTACTTCTGGGCCGGCGTGGGCGATGCCCTGTCCAAGCAGCCCGAGGTCGAATACGCCACGAGCGCCGGTAATTTGGAGCATACCGCCGGTCTTGGCCTGGCACTCGCCCACACCTGCTCCGAGCCGCTGTTTACTTATGGCGTCCAGGGTCTTGAGGACGTGCGCCGGAATCTGTCGAGCGAGGCCGTCAAGCAGATCGCGCTCGACATCGTGGTCAACACGGGCTATGTCTCGAACCTGACCAACCAAAACGATTACTACTACAACTCGAGCGTGGCGCACGCGTTCTACAATGCGACGTGCAGCATTCCGCGCGAGGGAACCTATCTGCACGGTGAGGTCGTGAGCCTGGGCGTGCTCGTGCTGTTTGCCTATACGGGCGATACCGAGAGCCTTGAACGCTACGCCGCCTTTAACAAGCAGATGGGCCTGCCCGTAACGCTTGAGCAGGTCGGACTTTCCGAGGCCGACATCCCTGCCCTGTGCGAATACGCACACGCCACCAACGAGTGGAAGCAAGGCAACCCGGAGCCCTTCACCGACGAAATGTTCGCCGCCGCCATCAAGGCCGCCGACGCCTACGGCCACACGCTCTAGGCCTAGCCCAAAACCACCACAAGGGAGCAGTGCCCTTGTGGTGGTTTTTTATTGCTCCAGCATGCTGGGGTCGAACTCGCTAGCTGGTATAACGCGATAGCCGTGACGCAGCAACAGATCAACGAAGACGCCGTTGCCCGCGGTGAGCGTACCGCTAAAGGTACCGTCGTAGATGCGACCCGCGCCGCACGAGGGACTGCGGTCCTGCAAGACGCACGCAGCAATCTCGGACGGGCCGCCCGCCTGCTCGCACATATCGAGCGCACGTTGAGCGCCCAGGCGAAACTCGCGATCGACCGAGGCACCCTCGCAGGTACGGACCTCGCCGTTCACAATCTCGGACGGCCTGCGCGGCGTGGGCAGGCCGCCAAAGACCTCAGGGCACACCAAGAGGACCTCGGTCCCCGTACGCTCGCAGGCCTCGACCAACTCGCGATGATAGTTGTCGAGCCCGTTATACTTGCAGCTCTCGCCCATCAAGCAGGCGCTCACCACGATCTTCATTTCCATCCCTCTCAAGCAAAACGCCCCATTTGAGAAAGCTGCTCAAATGGGGCGTCGGCGTTTACTGGCTCGGCCGCGGCTTTACTGCTGCTTGGGCATCAGCGGATTCTCGCGCGTGAGGAGGTTCATGAACTCCTCGCCCGTGATCGTCTCCTTCTTGTACAGATAACGAGCCAGCTCGTGGAGCTTGAACTTGTTTTCCTTGAGGATCTGCAGGGCGCGGTCGTGCGCGTCCTCGATCAACTTAGCGACAATCGCGTCCACACGCTCAGCCGTGCCGGGGGCGCAGGTGAGCGACGTGTCCTGGTTGAGGTACGCATTCTGGACGGTACCGAGCGCCATCATGCCAAACTCGTCGGACATACCAAAGCGCGTCACCATGTTGCGGGCGAGCTTGGTGGCCTGCTCGATATCGTTGGCGGCGCCGGTCGTCATCTCTCCAAAGATGAGCTCCTCGGCCGCACGGCCACCGCAGTAGACGGCGAGCTTGTCCAGGACCTCCTGGCGCGTGGTCAGGAAGCGCTCATCCTCCTCGACCTGCATGGTGTAGCCCAGAGCACCGCTCGTGCGTGGCACGATGGTGATCTTCGTGACCGGCGCAGAGCCCTTCTGGCGAGCGGCAACAATGGCATGGCCGATCTCATGGTAGGAAACGACCTGCTTCTCGTGGTCGGAAAGCACCGTGGACTTACGCTGTTGGCCGGCAATGACGACCTCCACCGACTCCTCGAAGTCGTCCTGGGTTGCACGCTTGCGACCTTCGCGAACGGCGCGCAGGGCGCCCTCGTTGATGATATTGGCCAGGTCGGCGCCCGAGGCACCGGGCGTGGCACGGGCAATCGCGGTCAGATCGATCGGCGGCTTGGTCTTCACACTCTTGGCGTGGAGCTCGAGGATGTTCTTACGGCCGGTCAGATCGGGCAACTCGACGGGGATGCGGCGGTCAAAACGACCGGGGCGCAGTAGAGCGGGATCGAGACTGTCGGGACGGTTGGTGGCAGCGAGGACAACGATACCCTTGTGGTTATCGAAGCCATCCATCTCGGTCAGCAACTGATTGAGCGTCTGCTCGCGCTCGTCGTTGCCGCTAAAGCCGCCGCCATCGCGCTTCTTACCGATGGTATCGATCTCATCGATAAAGACGATACACGGGGCCTTTTCCTTGGCCTGCTTAAACAGGTCACGAACCTTTGCAGCGCCGCGACCAACAAACATCTCAACGAACTCAGAGCCCGAAATGCTAAAGAACGGAACACCGGCCTCGCCGGCAACAGCCTTGGCAAGCAGGGTCTTACCGGTACCCGGAGGGCCAACAAGGAGAGCACCGCGCGGCAGCTTGGCGCCGATCTCCTCGTAGCGCTGCGGCTTCTCCAGAAAGTCGACGACCTCCTTGAGAGACTCCTTGGCCTCTTCCTGGCCGGCGACGTCCTTAAAGGTCACGCCCACGTCCTTGGAGGCGATCACGCGCGCGCCGGACTTACCCAGTCCGCCGCCGCCAAAACCGCCGCCACCAAAGTTCATCGACGGGCCGTCATCGCCCATAGCCTTCTTCATGCGGCGGTTAAGCCACCAACCGATGAGGAAGAAAATCGCCATGGGAAGAATGAGAGTGAGCAGGTAGTAGGTCATCAAACCCGAGTTTTTATCGGGAACGACCGACTCCAGCGAAGCGCCAGACTCAAGCACGCGATCGGTAAAGCCCGCATCATTCGGCACACCGGTCGTCTTATAGGCGATGTTCTTGTCCTCGCCCTTCTTGGTGTAATAAATGGTGTAATCGTCCGTGTTGTACTCGACCTTGTCGACGCTCTTCTTATCGAGCGCTTTGACAAACGTCGAGTAGTCGGTCTTCGTAATCTGCTGCGTGTGACCGATGTTGGGGAACAGAACGGTCGAGAGCACGAGGTAGACGACGAAGGCGATGAGCACGTAGAGGATCATATTCCGTCTACGCTTGTTGTCATCCATCTCCATCTGCTTGAACTCCATCTACTGGGGTTGATAATGGTTTCTAGAATACCCAACCAAAGCGACGATAAACCGACGCCGGGCACGAAAGGACAGATATGGCATCACTGGAAGTCGGCAAGGTTCAGATCTATACGGGCGACGGCAAGGGCAAGACGAAGGCTGCTTTGGGGCGCGAGAGGATGTCGAGGAACTGATTGCGATAAAGCCCGCCACCACGGAGCTCGTGCTAACCGGCCGCGGCCTGCTGCCCCTCGCAGACCTCGCGGACCTGGTCACCGAAATGCGACCCGTCAAACACTACTTCGACGAAGGCCTCCTAGCCCGTCAGGGCATCGAATACTAATTGATTCGTTTTCCGCCAACACCTACAGCTCATAAGGAAGTTGCGGTGGAATAGTACTTGTTTGACGGTCCGCAAGGGCTTTTCAGGAACTATTTCACCGCAACTTATCAGGGGTATCCGACGGATGAGCTAGGCGGTGGCGCGACCTAGCCAGTTGCCGCTGTGGTGGTAGATGGTGAACATCGTGGCCGTAATGAGCCAGGTTACGGGGTAGACCAGCAGTAGATGCTCGAGCGACGGATCGAAGGGCATGATCGCAAACACCCAGATCACCCTCAAGACAACGGTGCCAAAGATGGTGAGCATCATAGGCTGCAAACTCACGCCGGCGCCGCGGATGGAACCCGAGGCGTTCTCGATAATCGAGAAAATCGCATAGAACGGCGCAATGAAATGGAGGATAGTCGTGGTGTACGCCGAAATCGAAGCATCGTCGACAAACAAACGCGACAGCGGGCTCGAGAACACCAGCAGCACGGCAGACAGGCCACCAATGAGCATAAACGACAGCACGAGCGACGTATGGTAGCCCTTGCGCATGCGCTCGTAGTTGCGCGCGCCAAAGTTCTGCGCCGAGAACGTAGTGATCGATACGCCGAGCGCCTCGGTCACCATCCAGATAATGCCATCCAGGCGCCCAGATAGACCCCAAGCAGTCGTGACATCGGCGCCAAACGAATTAACCGACACCTGGATCAGCACGTTCGAGATCGAATAGGCAGCCGATTGAAAACCGAGTGGCAGACCACACGAGATCATACTCTTGCAAATACCGCGATCGATACCGAGCTTAGACAGCGAAAGACGCCATGCACCCGGAGCGCGCATCATGCGCAACACGATCATCGTTGCATTGGAGCAAATGGTCAGCGCCACTGCGATGCCGCAGCCCAGCGCCTCCATATGCAACACAGCGACAAAGATGATATCCAGCACCACGTTAACAAGGCAGCCAGAGGCAATGATCACGGCGGGCCCGCGCGTGTCGCCCACGGCACGCAGCAGTGCGGTTCCCATATTCAGCAGCAGTGCCGCAACCATCGCGGCAAAATAACAGCGAGCATAGGCCACACCCTCGGCCAATAGTTCATGCGGCGTGTTCATAAGCACCAGCATGGGCTCAACGAACACTATGCCAAGAATCGAGAAAGCGATACCGCCCACCAGCGCGAGCGTCATGGCTGTATGGACCGAACGACTCAGTCGCTCATCATCGTGCTGGCCAAAATACTGACCGGTAATGACCGCGCAGCCGGCGCCAACACCAACGCAAAAGCCAATGCAGAGCTCGGTGAGGACCATCGTGGCCTGAATGCCGCCCAGCGCGAGCTTGCCGCCAAACTGGCCAACGATATACGTACCGATAAGCGTGTAAGCCTGTTGAAAAAACGAACTAAAGAAGATGGGGACGCACAGCGACAGCAGCTGTTGCCAAATGACACCCTGCGTTACATCGATAGCCGTAGATTTCTTAGCCACACGCCCTCCCCGCCAACGTATGTTAAACAACAAAACGGCAATTTAAGACCAAAGCCAATATCAGCTTAGCACCGACTGGCGTCGACCGAAACACCCCGAATCAGAGCCAGGTGCGAAATATCTGCCTAGTGATACAAACCCGGCTGGTAGTGATACTCATTGCTCACGTGCGGGCACAGCTGCCAAAAGGCGACGGCGCTCGCCGCGGCCACGTTAAGCGAATCGACCCCGTGCGCCATCGGAATGCGCACCGCGTGGTCACAGCCGGCAATGGTCTTGGCGCCCAAGCCGGCACCCTCGGTACCCATAAAGATTGCCAAGCGGTCAATCTCCTGCAGCACGTGATCGTCCAGCGATACGGAATCGTCCGTCAACGCCATAGCGGCACACGAAAAACCGGCATCGTGCAACGCGCTCAGACCATCATGCGGCCACACACGAGCCTCGCTGCCAATGCGCGTCCACGGCACCTGAAACACGGTGCCCATGCTCACACGGGCCGAGCGACGGTACAGCGGGTCGCAGCACGTAGGACTCACCAAAATGCCATCGACGTTCAGCGCAGCCGCCGAGCGGAAAATCGCGCCGACGTTGGTGTGGTCGACAATGCCCTCGAGCACGCACACGCGCACCGGGCGCTCCCCCGCCGCCTCGACGACGCCGCCTAAGAACTCGGCTACCGGAATCTGACGCGGGCGACGGAACGCCGCGAGCGCGCCGCGCGTCACGTTAAAGCCCGTCAGCTGCTCCATGAGCTCCATGGAGGCCACGAACACGGGAACCGGACCCGCTCCCTCGCGCACGACAAGCTGGTCAAACAGCGGCATCATCTGGTCGAGCCAGCGCTCGCCCAAAAGAAAGCTCACCGGCTCATATCCGGCGCGAACCGCACGCTCGATGACCTTGGCACTCTCAGCGATAAAAATGCCCTTCTGCGGCTCCAGCACGCAGCGAAGCTCACGCTCGGTCAGTCGCACATAGGCATCGAGCCGCTCGTCCTCGAGCGAATCAATTCGCAGAACCTCAACGGCATCAGTCATAGCAGCCAGCCCGCACCCTTCTTTACAGCACATCTATACCAAACGAGGCGACGCTAAGCGCCGCCCCATGCATTCAATCAACCCGATGATACCGTTCACGCCAGACGATTTACGCCTCAACGCGATGATACGTCACGAACTCATAATCGACGCCCTCGTCACCCTCACCGGCGGCAATCGTCGCGACCCCGCTACGCTGCGCAATCTCCCACGCGGGATCGGCGTCCAAGTCGGGAAAGTACGTGTCCACGACATGCACGCAGTGGTTATGAGTGACCTCGGCCTCCACGCTGTACGGCAAAAACTGCCGATAGACATCGCCGCCACCGATCACCCAGGCAACGGGCTCATCGGCAACCGCAGCGAGCGCTTCGTCAACGCTATGCACCACGTCGACGCCCTCGCGGGTAAAGCCTATATCGCGCGTAAGCACGATATTGCGGCGGTTCTTGAGAGGACGCCCGCCGGGAAAACTCAGCAGCGTCTTGCGTCCCATGATAACCGGGCAGCCCTTGGTGCAGGCCACAAAATGGCGCATATCGGCGCGATTGGACACCACCATATCGCCCTCGCAGCCAATACCCCAGTCGTCACACACGGCGACGATGGCAGAAAGCTTACACGTCATGCGCGTCACCTACACCGCAATGGGGATGTTCTTGACCTGAGGGCCGTGCTCATAGCCCTCGACGATCAGGTCATCGGTCGTAAACGCATAGAAGTCATGCACATCGGGGTTGAGCGTTACCTTGGGTGCCGCAAACTGCGGACGCTCGATAAGCTCGCGGACGATATCGACATGACGATCATAGATATGGGCGTCGGCGATCACGTGCAGCAGCTCACCGGGAATCATATCGACCGACTGCGCGACCATCATCAGCAAAATGGCGTACTGGCACACGTTCCAGTTGTTCGCGGCCAAAATGTCCTGGCTGCGCTGGTTGAGAATCATGTTGAGCGTCGGCTTGTCGTCCTGAGGACGCTGCGTCACGTTATAGGTCACGCTGTAGGCGCATGGATAAAGGTGCATCTCGGACAGATCGCTAAACACGTACGTATTGGTCATAATGCGGCGACTATACGGCGTGTGCTTAAGGTCGTACAGTACACGGTCCATCTGGTCGAAGTCGCCCTCGGCGTAATGGCTCTTCTGACCAATCTGATAGCCGTAGGCTTTACCGATGGAACCGGTCTCATCGGCCCACTCATCCCAGATATGGCTGTTGAGGTCATGCACGTTATTGGACTTCTTTTGATAGATCCACAGAATCTCGTCCATGGCAGACTTAAGCGCCGTACGGCGCAGGGTGAGCGCGGGGAACTCCCCGCGCAGATCATAGCGCGCCGTGACACCAAAGTTTTTAATGGTATAGGCAGGGGTGCCGTCCTCCCACACCGGGCGGACCTTTTGGCCCTCGGTGGTGGTGCCATGGTCCAAGATATCGCGGCACATGGTTACAAACTGTTGATCAGCTTTGCTCATTGACCCTCCTGTCAGTCGCCTACAAGCGAGATTCATTGTAGCCCAGGCGCACGCGGCCCCACAGCCCAAACATAAGCCCTCATTTTCTGACATATGCCAGAAATTCCTTGCGCAAATCCGCACGTTCGCTATTCTATTGTTGACATATGTCAGATTTGGAGTGTGCATGGCAGGAAGACGCGAAAAACTGCGCCGCGTCGGGATCATCCCCGAATACCGCGGCTTTACCCCCGATGGCCTGGCCAGCGGTGATGCCATCGACATGACCGTCGACGAGCTTGAGGTGCTGCGCCTGTGCGACCTGGAGGGTCTCAACCAAGAGGCGGTCGCCCAGCAGATGGGCATCGCCCGCGCAACGGTGGCGGCCATTTGCAGCCGCGCGCATCGCAAGGTGGCCGATGCGCTGGTCAACGGACGGGCGCTCGTTATCGAGGGCGGCAATATCGCATACTCCCCCATCACCACGACAACGGCCGCATGGCCAGCAAAGGAGGTCGACACCATGAGGGTGGCAACGACGTACGACAACGGCAACATCTTTATGCACTTTGGCCGCAGCGAGCAGTTCAAAATCTACGACATCCAGGATGGCAAGGTGCTCAACGAGCAGGTCGTAGGCACCGGCGGCACCGGCCACGGCGCCTTGGCGGGCCTGCTTGCCAACGGTGGCGTTGACACGCTCATTTGCGGCGGTATCGGCGGCGGCGCTATCAACGCGCTTGCCCAAGCCGGCATCACGGTCTATGCGGGCGCCCAGGGCAGCTGCGATGCCTGCGTCGAGGCCCTCGTTGCCGGCACGCTCGCACAGAACGGCGAGGCCACCTGCGACTGCCATGGACATGATCACGAGCACATCCACGAGCATGGCGAGTCCTGCGGCTGCCACGGTCACCACGACCATGACGGGCACGAAGGCTGCGGCTGCCACTAGCGGCAAGCACCTCGTCGAGAACGCGCTTCCACGCGTGCGACAACCAGCGAACAAACGGCGAAGGCCGCCTGGAATACCATCCAGGCGGCCTTCGCCATACACGACTCAACTAGTCGTTACTTCTTGTTGCGCATCTGCGCTTCCATCTGGCGCAGCAGGTCCATATCGGACTTGGGGCCGCCCGTTCCTAGGCCGCCCATGCCGCCCAGCCCCATGGCATCCAGACCGGGAATATTGGGCATGCGCATCTTTTTGCCCTTCTTACCCTTCTTGCCCTTCTTGCCGCCGGCCTGCGCCTGATTGGCCATCGTGCGCATGCGGCCCATCATCTTGTTCATCTCGCCCCACTGCTTCATAAGGCTATTGACCTCGGTGGGGGTCACGCCGGCGCCCTTGGCAATGCGGGCACGGCGCTGACCGTTGATGATGGAGGGGCGAAGGCGCTCCTCCTTGGTCATCGACATGATGATGGCCTCGTTCTTGTCGAAGATGCCCTCGTCCAGGTTGCCGCCCATCTGATTGAGCGCACGCTGGCCGCCGGGGAGCATGCCCAGGATGCCCTTCATGCCGCCCATCTTCTTGACGGCCTTCATCTGGTCGAGCATGTCATTCATGGTGAAGCCCTCACGCAGCATGCGCTCGGCAGCCTCGAGCTGCTCGGCGTCGGCCGCCTCCTGGGCCTTCTCGATGATACCGACAACATCGCCCATGCCCAAGATTCGCTTGGCCATACGATCGGGATAGAACGGCTCCAGCGAATCGGGCTTCTCGCCCATGCTCACAAACTTGATGGGCTTGCCGGTCACCTGGCGCACAGAAAGCGCTCCGCCGCCACGGGCGTCGCCGTCGAGTTTGGAGATGATCACGCCGTCAAAGTCGGTGCGCTCGGCGAAGGTCGAGACGACGTTGACGATATCCTGGCCGGTCATGGCATCGACGACCATCAGCACCTGATCGGGCTTGACGGCCTTCTTGATGTCCACGGCCTCCTGCATCATCTGCTCGTCGATCTGCAAACGACCGGCGGTATCGACGATGACCACGTCACGCAGGTGGTCGACGGCCTCCTGAATGGCGCCCTTGGCGATATCGACCGGGTGCGCACCGTCGCCGCGGAAGACCGGTACGCCGATCTCGCCACCGAGCGTGGCCAGCTGGTCGGCAGCAGCGGGACGGTAGACGTCGCACGCGGCGAGCAACGGCGAGCGGCCCTGCTTCTTGAGCAGGTAGGCCAGCTTTACGGCAGCCGTGGTCTTACCGGAGCCCTGCAGACCCACAAGCATGATGACATTGGGAATGCGGTTGCTAAAGACGAGCTTGCTCTCGGTTGAGCCAAGCATCTCGGTGAGCTCGTCGAGCACGATCTTGACGACGTTTTGCGCCGGCGACAGCGACTCCATGACCTCGGCGGTCATGCAGCGCTCCTTGGTCTTGGCGACGAACTCCTTGACGACCTTAAAGTTGACGTCGGCCTCGAGCAGCGCCATGCGAATATCGCGCATGGCCGAAGTAATATCGGCCTCGGTCAGCTTGCCCTTGCCGCGCAGGCGGTCAAATGTGTCGTTGAGGCGATCGCTCAGGGAATCAAACACTAGTCACTCCTTAATTGGACTCGCCCACCAGGGCGCGGCAGAAATCTTTGGCATTGAACTCCTGCAGATCATCGACCTGCTCGCCCACGCCCACGCGCAGGATCGGGAGCTTGAGTTTCTCGGCCACGGCCATGGCGATACCGCCCTTAGCCGTGCCGTCGAGCTTAGTCATGATAATACCGTCCAGGCCCAGCGCCTCGTTAAACTCGAGCGCC
>JAIHVJ010000171.1 GCA_022720335.1 Collinsella sp. | reverse complement strand
CGGTGCCCCCGGACCCCAGGAGGGGCCGCGGGGGGCGTTCAGCTAACTGCGGGAATGGCCTATTTGCTCAATGTGTTCGGCTGAGATCGGAAATCAACCAACGCTTGGCTTCGTGACGGGATCTAGAAGGCCAAAAACGGGCTCTGACCAGCATGGCTGCATGCAGCAAATTGTTCAAAATAGGTATTTATAGACGACGTGTCAGCAATTATAAAAATCTTTGAACGGTGTTGTGAGCCACTGGTATGCATTTCGCGACCACAGCCTTGCACTTGCTGACCTGCGGTTCGAGGAGGTTGAAAGATATTATTACCAAGTCTTTTCCTGCTTCAGGCGCACCTTCACGACCTGAAGCCACATTTGCCCAGAGGAGGTGACAATATGAAGGCTTATGAACTGCTGTTCTTTGTTGACCCGTCGCTCGACCCCGAGACTCGTCTCGCTGTTATGAAGCGTATCGATACCACGATCGCTGAGGGCGCTGGCAAGGTCGACTCCGTTGACGAGTGGGGCAAGCGCAAGCTCGCCTACGAGATCAACGACCTCACCGATGGTGACTACACCCTCATCAACTTCCACGCAGATCCTACCCAGATCGCCGAGCTTGATCGCGTCCTGCGCATCACCGACGCTGTGGTCCGCCACATGATCGTCCGTCGCGACGACCAGGAGTAAGACTGTCGTTTTGGACTGGGCTTGTGCCCCAAGAGGAAGTAGTGAGTTATGAGCATCAATCGAGTGAACATCACCGGTAACCTCACCCGCGATCCCGAGCTGCGCGCCACTGCTGGCGGAACCCAGGTTCTGTCCTTTGGCGTTGCCGTGAACGATCGTCGCCGCAACGCGCAGACTGGCGAGTGGGAGGACTATCCCAACTTTGTCGACTGCACCATGTTCGGCACCCGCGCCGAGGCCGTGAGCCGTTTCCTGGCAAAGGGAAACAAGGTCGCGATCGAGGGCAAGCTGCGCTACAGCTCTTGGGAGCGCGACGGCCAGCGCCGGAGCAAGCTTGAGGTCATCGTCGATGAGATCGAGTTTATGAGCTCCCGTGGTGGCCAGGGTGGCTACGATCAGGGCGGTTACGCCCCCGCAGCTCCCGCGCCCGCAGCACGTCCTGCCGCACCGGTGGCTACGCCGCCCGCGGTCGACGTCTACGATGAGGACATCCCGTTCTAAGGGTTGTTCACCTATTTTTGAGTGAGAGGCGGCTTCGGTTCGCCGAAGTTGCCAAATGAAAGGTATTTTGACATGGCTAATGATTTTTCTGCACGTCAGCCGCGTCGTAAGTACTGCCAGTTCTGCAAGGAGAACACTGAGTTCATCGACTATAAGGACACTCAGCTTCTCCGTAAGTACATGACCGACCGTGGCAAGATCAAGCCCCGTCGCGTCACTGGCGCTTGCACGCAGCATCAGCATGACATCGCCAACGCCATCAAGCGCGCCCGCGAGATGGCTCTCCTGCCGTACACCGTCCCCGTGGTTTCCTCTCGTGGCAACCGCGACCGCGGCTAAGAAGGGAGACGCATCATGAAGGTTATTCTTCTCGATGAGATCAAGGGCAAGGGCGGCGAGGGTGACGTCGTAGAGGTCGCTCAGGGTTACGCTGAGAACTTCCTGTTCCCCAAGAAGCTCGCTGTTGCCGCCACCAAGGGCAACCTCAAGCAGCTTGACGAGCGTCGCAACAACATCGCCAAGCGCGAGGCCGTCCGTCTGGCTACCGCCAACGAGACCAAGGCTGCCTTCGAGGGCAAGACGGTCACCGTTGACGTCAAGGTCGGCGACGAGGGCATCCTCTTTGGCTCCGTTACCGCCGCTATGATCGCTGACGCCATCAAGGCTCAGCTCGGTATGGACATCGACCGCAAGCGCGTCGAGCTCGGTAAGCCCATCAAGGTTGCCGGTGCCCACACCGTTGCCATCTCGCTGTACCGCGAGATCAAGGCCGAGGTTGTCGTTCTCGTCGGCGTTACCGCCGAGGAGCTCGCTGCCGAGGCTGAGGTCGAGGAGGCCGCTGAGGTCGCCGAGGCCGAGACCGCCGAGGTCGAGACTGAGGCTGCTGCCGAGTAGCATTTGCTGCAACGCAACAATCTTGTTCTAAGAAGGGCGCTCTGGGAAACCAGGGCGCCCTTTTGTTTTTTTGCGCTGAGTGAGTGTCATGGTGAACGTTGCGTCGAAGTCCTATATACAGGACCGTTCATCCGTTTGGTTCGGTGATGATTGGCGGCGCGCGGCGCGTTTTGGGACCGTGGCTGATACTATGGATGCTCGCAAGCGATATGAATGAGGATGCTCATGGCATATGACGATAGGGAGACCGGGCTGACGGTTGAGGACCGCGGCTCAAAGTTGGGTCTTCCCCAAAACCAAGATGCAGAGGCCAATGTACTGGCCGCTATGCTGCTATCGCCCGAGGTGGTCGAAGAGGCCCAGGTCGAGCTGCAGCCCGATGACTTCTACCGGCCCATTCATAAGACCATCTATACCGCGATGGTCGATATGTACAACAGCCGCATTCCCATCGACTCCATCTCGCTCATCGATTACCTGCGAAGTATCAACAAGCTCGATGCCGTGGGCGGCGAAGCGTACATTTTGGAGTTGATGGGTCAGACCCTGTCGCTCGTCAACTGGCAGCACCATGCCGCCATCGTTCGCCGTGATTCGATGCTGCGTGAGCTGATCGGCGCCACCAACGAGATCAACGCGCTGGCCTATAACGCTCCCACCGATACCAAAGAGGTCGTGGAGCTAGCCGAGAGCAAACTGCTCAAGGTTACGGCACGCGAGGTCAAGTCGAGCTACAAGACGCTGACCGAGTTTATGGTCGAGGCCTATAACGAGGCCGAGGAAGTGTGCCAGGCCGGTGGCCAAGCTGCGGGCGTGCCCACGGGCTTCCCGTCGCTCGACCGCATGCTCATGGGCTTCCGCGAGGGTCAGCTCATCATCATCGGCGCCCGTCCTGCTGTAGGTAAGACGTCGTTCGCTCTGAACCTGGCACTTAACGCCGCCGCTGCGGGCTATACCGTCGGCTTCTTCTCGCTGGAGATGTCGGGCAAGGAAATTGCCCAGCGTCTGATTTGCGCCTACGCCATGATCTCGATCAGTGACTTCCGCATGGGCCGCATTAGCCCCGAGCAGTGGGCCAATATCAACGAGGCCACGCAGACCTTGTCTAAGCTCGATATTCTGATTGACGATACGCCCGGCACCACAGTGACCGAGATTCGCGCCAAGAGCCGCCGCATGCTCCATAACAAGGAGAAGGCAATCATCATTTTGGACTACCTGCAGCTGGTGAGTCCTCCACCGGGACGCCGCTCCGAGAGCCGTACCGTCGAGGTTTCGGAGATGTCGCGTGGTCTTAAGATCATGGCCAAGGAGCTCAAGATCCCGCTCATCGCGCTGTCACAGCTCTCGCGTCAGGTCGAATCCCGTACCGGCAAGCGCCCACAGCTTTCCGACCTTCGTGAATCGGGCTCCATCGAGCAGGACGCCGATATCGTCATGTTCTTGGACCGCTCCGCTGACGAGGCCGAAGCCTCGCGCGACGATCGACCCGACGAGGGCGTTACGCGTATCGTCGTGGCCAAGAACCGTTCGGGCCCGATCGGCGACGTCGACCTGATGTTCCTGCCGGCATCCACCAAGTTCTATGAGCTTGATGGGGCACATGCCGAGGAGTAGGACAGGCGCCCGTTGCACGGGTATACTGGGAATGTTTTGTGCTTCTGCGTGCCGGCGTGGCGCGTAGACAGTCCATGAATGTAAGGAGTAAACATGCCGTCAACCGTTTTGGTCGGTGCCCAGTGGGGCGATGAGGGCAAGGGTAAGATTTGCGACCTGGTCGCCGGCGACTTCGATGCCGTCGTGCGCTATTCGGGCGGCAACAACGCCGGCCACACCATCGTCGTCAACGGCAAGAAGTACGGCCTGCACCAGGTGCCTTCCGGCATCATGTATTCCGACCACGTGTCGGTGATCGGTAACGGCTGCGTCGTCAACCCCAAGGTTGTCCTTGAGGAGATTGACATGTTCGAGGCCGACGGCATCACCACCAAGAACCTCAAGATTAGCGGCAACGCGCATGTCATCATGCCGTACCACATCGATCTGGATGGCGCCTTTGAGCAGAAGCTCGGCAAGAAGAACATCGGTACCACCAAGCGCGGCATCGGTCCGTGCTACCAGGACAAGATGGCCCGCATTGGCCTGCGCATGCAGGACATGCTGGACGAGGCACTGTTCCGCGACAAGCTGGAGACCGCTCTCGCCCGCGTGAACCCCGAGCTCGAGCTCATCTACAACCTGCCCACCTACACCGTGGACCAGATTTGCGACGAGTACCTGCCGATGGCCGAGCGCCTGCGTCCCTACATCAC
>JAIHVJ010000170.1 GCA_022720335.1 Collinsella sp. | reverse complement strand
GCTCCTCGACGAGCCTACGAACGACCTCGACGTCGAGACGCTGTCCTCGCTCGAAGCGGCGCTGCTCGAGTTCCCGGGCTGCTCGGTGGTCATTAGCCATGACCGTATGTTCCTGGACCGCGTCGCCACGCACATTCTGGCGTGGGAAGGCACCGACGAGAACCCGGGCAACTGGTATTGGTTCGAGGGCAACTTCGAGGCCTATCAGGCCAACCGCATCGAGCGCCTGGGCGAGGACGCAGCCCAGCCGCATCGTATCCATCGCAAGCTCACGCGCGACTAGGGGTTGCGCGGTTTTCCAAACCGCGCAACTGCTCGACGCTGCGCGGGCCGCAAGCACCCCATCTTGCCGTTCAAACCGTCGCTCGCGTACCGAAGTACGCGTCGCTCCTCTTCTACGGTAACCTGGGTCACTTGCGACCCGCTCGCTGTTGGTTACGAAACATCGATGAATGCTAATAAAAACGGCTCAAATCCGGGTTTGGATTTGAGCCGTTTGTCGTTACTGCTCGGGTTCTTCGACTTTGTCGATGACCCAGGTGGCGCCGAGGCCGCCGGTGTTGTTGCGGCGGATGCGCACGGTGGCTTCGTGGCGCTCGCCGGCCTGCGTGTAGCGCAGGGGGAAGCTTGCGCGGTTTCGCGCGGCCTCGATGGTACCGCGCTCGCGGGCGATCCAGTAGTACTCGCCGACGATGCCGAGCGTGTCGGCGCCGTAGGGGAGATAGGTCGACAGCTGGTGTAGAAGCGGACCGGGGCAGAAGACCTCGGTTGCGAAATCGACAGGGAAGTCCTCGGGGATGGTCGGTGCTACTGGCGTCGAGGCAGGTGCTGCAGCGGGAACCGGAGCCGGTGCCGGCGCGGAAATCTGGTTGCAAGCAGAGGCGGGCACGGATTCGATGACGGGTGCAGGCTCCGGCGTCGCTTCCGGCTTGATCGTGGAATCTGCGGGCTCCTCGGTGACGGGCGCATCTACAGCTGCAGTTTCAACCTCAACCTGCGTCGCGCTCTCATTCTCGACGCTCGACTTTGCTTCGATGGGCGTGGATGCCATAGTGGTGATGCCGGCGTTGGCGTTCTCGGGGTCATAGACGACCGTGAGTGAGATGGCAGGCTGCGGTGCCTCGGGCTCCGATTCCACCTCGGTAGCGTCCTGTTCTGTGGGCCCTTCGGGCTGATCGTCCTCAGCCTCGTCGCCAAAGACATCGCTGTTTTGGAGCGCAGGCGCCTCAGGTTGGCTAGCGGCTTCTTCGGTTGTCGACTTGGGGGCTTCGTTGAGCTCCACAGTGGCTTCCTGCTCGGATATGACTTCGGGATCGGTCAGGGCGGCGATTTCGGTTTCGGCTTCTGCCGTTACCTCAATAGCGACTTCGATCTCGGGCTCGGGCTCCGGAGCGACTTCGGCCACGGGCTCAGGCTCGGCGCGCTTAACGTGCTTGGGACGCACGGCCTTGAGGTCCTTCTCGCCGCGCTTTTTCTTTTTGTAGGACTGCTTGGCTCCCTTGGCTGCCTTGGGCTTGTCCTCGCCCTTGGCAAGGGCGGCATCCCAGGCATCGTTGGCGATGACGGTGGCATACAGGCGACCGCCCTTAAAGACGGTCAGCTTAATGCAGTCGTCGAGCTCCTCGAGCAACTCGCGCGTGGATTCGAAGCCCAGGTCATAAGCGTCCATGTCACCAGCGGCGAGTGCCTCCTCGACCTGCGTCATAAACGTTTGCTTGCCGCATCCGATTGCATCGCGCAGCAGGCGATACAGATAGATGTGGTTGCCCAGCGAAAGCGTGGGCCTAACTATTGTCTTGCTCATGGCAAATCTCCTCTTTACACACCAAAGCATCTTACCATCGCGCGGGGCTTGCTACCTCGGCGCCCAAGGCAAACGGGCGCGACCGTTTGCCGGTTCGCGCCCGTTATGCAGGTCGGTTATCTATGAGAGGCAAACGTGCTTAGTTGCCCGATGCCGCGCCTTGGCTCGAGCTGTCAGATGCCGTGCCGGACGCGGTTCCGCTCGAGCTGTTCGAGCTGTTGGTGTTGCCGTTGTCGGTAGATTCCGTGCCCGATGTATTGCCGCTCGTCTGGTCGCCCGTGCTCGGTTGAGAGCCGTCAGTCGTCTGGCTCGAGTCGGTCGTACTGGACTGCGTGCCGCTGTTGGTCGTAGAGGAGTCGGTGCCTTGCGATTGATCGGGGGTGTTTGAGGACGAGTCGGTGGATGCGGAGTTGCCCTGTGGGTCGTCCTGCTGGCTTTGCGATTGACCGGAGCTATCCGTGTCGCTCTCGGTCGTGCGCGACGAAAGGATTGGCTCGGGACGCTCGCCCAGACCCTCACCGGCGGTGGTGATAAGGATGGCGCCGGTGCAGGCGATGACCGCGACGATGGCGATAGCGATCGAGAAGACGATGACCTTCTTTTGCGTCTGGCTGCGCTCAGCCGCCGCCTTGGCGCGCAGGCTGTTGGGGGCGACGCGGGCCGTGGTCGCGCGTCCCGCAACCTCGCGCATCTCCTGCGTGGTCGCGGCGCCACCTAGGTGCTCCTCGACATCGGGCTCAACGGGCTCGTAGGCGCCGGCAGGGTAGTCGACAGCGGCATACGTACCTTTGATGGCTTCGGCGCTGGCGGAGATAAAGTGGCGATAGACCTGCGAGGACACAACAGTGATGACTGAGCTCACGGCGGCACCAATCACCGAGCCGGCAATGCCGATCTTTGAAGCAAGCGCCACGCTCGTGGCGGCGGCTGCGGCGCCTGCGATGATCTGGGGAATGGAAATGTCGTCGAACAAGCCCTTTTTGGGCGCGATGGCCATGGTCTGTCCGATGGAATGGTTCTCGTGCACGCCGTTGTTGAGCGATGCCGGCGTCATGACGCGCGTGCGCGGCGCGTCAGTGTACTTGGTTGTCATACGGGGTCCTCCCGGTGTAAATCTGCTTCGTTTCATGCAGCCATCAGGGTACCCACCAGATGTGAATCGTACGTGACATTTAGCAGATACCATCAACTCATCAATAGCTCACCAAGTTGGTGGGATGCGGTTACGCCCGGCGGTTGAACTACAATAGGGCTTGCTAATTGTTGTGAATGGCGTTTACGCACGGGAGCATTCTTATGAATCTTCACCTTTCTCAGTCTGATGGCTTTTTGCGCGTGGCGGCGGCCTCGCCCAAGATTCGCGTGGCCGATGTCGAGGGCAATGCCGAGGTTGCACTGGCGGCTGTTCGCGAGGCTGTCGAGCGCGGCGTTCGCACGCTGGTGCTGCCCGAGCTTAATCTGACCGGCTATACCGCGGCCGACCTGTTCCATAATCGCACACTGCTGCATGCCTGCGAGGTTGCTCTGGTGCATATCCTCGATGAAACCCGCGAGCTGCCGATTGTCTTTACCATCGGCCTTCCCGTTGCAGTTGCCGAGAATATCTACAACTGCGCCGCCGTGTGCTGCGCGGGCGAGCTTTTGGGCTTCACGGCCAAGAAGTATCTGCCCAACTATGGCGAGTTCTACGAGCGCCGCTGGTTTGCTCCGGCGCCTGCGGATCCCGTGTGGGTCGAGTTTGCCGGTCAGGGTCCGGTTCCGCTGGGTTCGGGGCTTGTCTACCGCTGCTGTGATGAGGGTGCCGAGGATATGGTGCTGGGCGTTGAGGTCTGCGAGGACCTGTGGGTGCCGGCGCCCCCTTCGACCGAGATGGCGCTTGCCGGTGCGACGGTGATTCTCAACCCGTCGGCCTCGGACGAGATTATCGGTAAGGCAGATTACCGCCGCAGCCTTATCTCTAACCAAAGCGCGCGCCTGTATTGCGCCTATGCCTACGCGGACGCGAGCGAGGGCGAATCCACGACCGACATGGTCTTTGCGGGCGAGAACCTTATCTACGAAAACGGCTCCAAGCTCGCCGCGACCAAACTGCTTACCTGCGATATGGCCATCGCCGACGTTGACCTTGACCGCCTGGTTGCCGAGCGCCGTCGCTCGACGACGTGGACGCGCGCGGACGATGCGCCGGAGGCCACGACCGTTGAGTTTTCGTTTGAGGGCGTGCTGACCGAAGAGCCTGTCCTGCGCGATGCCTGCGATATCGACCGTGTCTTCCCCCGCGCGCCCTTTGTGCCGGCCGACCATGGCGACCTGGCCGAGCGTTGCGAGACCATCCTCGACCTGCAGACTGCGGGCCTC
>JAIHVJ010000169.1 GCA_022720335.1 Collinsella sp. | reverse complement strand
AAGGTGCTCAACCTGACCGAGGAGATCGTCGACGAGAACCACCTGACCACGCTCATGGTCACGCACAACATGAACGACGCCATCCGCCTGGGCAACCGTCTGATCATGATGCACGAGGGCCATGTGATCTACGACGTGGCCGGCGACGAGAAAAAGTCGCTCACCGTGGCCGACCTGCTGCAGAAGTTCGAGGAGGTCTCGGGCGGCGAGCTCGCCAACGACCGCATGCTGCTGAGCTAACGACCTAGAAAACCACCAAAAACCTGCCAAAGAGGGACAGGTTTATTTTGGCAGGTTTTATCTGCACAAACGTCAAAACCGCCGCAAAGGGACAGGCGCCCTTGCGGCGGTTTTCGCATATCATGTCGATAATCCAGCGTCAGCAGGGACCACTGGTTAAGAACTAAGGAAACTGCCTTGAGAAGATCTCTTCCCCGCCGTGCAAACCTTATACCCACCAAGAAGCCCGTCCGAATTTGATCGGACGGGCTTCTTGGTGGGTATCATGGTTGAACGATCATGAGGAGGTTTCCCTACATGGAATTGTTTGAGCCAATTCTTCATTTCTTTGCACAACGATGGGTCCACAACATCATCTGGGCAGGTATCTTGGCTATCGGCACCGCCGTTGCCGCCAAGGTCGCGTCCAAGACCCTGCGCCACCTGCTTAACCGCGACGATAACCCACTCCCTTCATCCAGCATCTTCATCAACATCGCGCGCGCCGTCATATGGACGATCGGCGGCAGTTTTATCCTCGACAACTGCTTTGGCATTAACGCAAACGCCCTCGTCGCCGCTCTTGGCGTCGGCGGCATCGCCATCTCGCTCGGCTTTCAGGACACGCTTTCAAACCTCATCGGCGGCATGCAGGTGACGTTTATGGGCATCATCAAGCCCGGCGACAATATCGAGGTCGGCGGCGTTTCGGGCGTGGTCCAAGACATCACCTGGCGTCATACGACCATCGAGGACGCCTGTGGGCAAACCATCATCGTCCCCAACTCCAATATCTCCAAGAACACGCTCGTGCACCTCATGCCCTTTGGGCGTGTGGCTGTGCCCGTTGCCGTAAAGGACACGTCCAAGTGGGCCTCACTCGACGCACTGGCAGACGAGCTGACCAGCGCCACCAAGGCCGCGGTGCTTCCCATCTCGGGCTTTGACAAGGAGCCCTACGTGCTCTTTAGCGAGATCGGCGACTTTGGCATCAAGGGCAAGATCATCTTTATCGTCGGTGACGACAGCACCACCTTTACGGCAGCCGACGCCTGCATCCGCGCCATCGCCCCCATCATCGCCTAAAACCACCACAAAGGGGACAGGCACCTTTGTGGTGGTTTCGCATCGTGGTACCATGGTTCATATCGTTGTTTAAACGACTAAGGGAGTAGACACCATGGAAGAGGCCTATCGTCAAGCACGCAAGCGCGGCGAGCAGGGACGCCGTCGCGCCATCAGCCAAAGCGAGCACCCGTACCTTACGGACCTCGACGGCCTCGTTGCCCAGCTCCCCTTAGGCCAGCGAGAGAGCGTCGGCCTGAGGGACATTCCGCTCGAAATGGTCGTCGGCACGGTTACCAAGGGCCGTCAGTCTGCCTTTTCGTGCAACTTTATGCCCCTGCTGCCGTTTAGCACCGAGTTCGCCCGCAAGTGGTCCAACCTCTACGACATCCAGGTGACCGAGGGCTATCGCGACCCCATCATCGTCACCGAGTTCATGCATCGGTTCTACGTCCAGGAGGGCAACAAACGCGTCAGCGTCCTCAAATTCCTAGACGCCCCGACGGTTTCGGCCAAGGTCACCCGCCTCAACCCCGGCAAATGGGATTCCGTCGAAAGCCGCCTCTATGGCGAGTTCTGCGCGTTTTGGCGCGTCTGCCCCCTATACGAGATCGAGTTCTCCCGCGAGGGAGGCTACGAAACGCTCGCCAAGATGCTCGGTCAAAACCTTGTCGAAAAATGGCCACAGAAAAAGGTCGATTACCTGCGCCACACCTTCCTGCTCTTTAAGCGCTCCTACCTTCGCGCGGGCGGCAACCACCTGGACATTACGCCCGCCGACGCCATGCTCGTCTACCTCAATGTGTACAACCAGGACCGCCTGCTGGATACGCCGACGGATATCGTCGTAAACCGCCTGTGCAAGATTTGGCGCGAGATGGTCATTGCCGGTAAAAGTGATGAGGAGAAGGTCGATCTTGTCGAGGCGCCGAGTGTCGATGAGGAAGGGGCGCCCGCCAAGTCCACCTCCAGCGTACTCAACTTCTTTATGGGCAAGACCGTTTATTCGGCGGCCAACCCTCTGCGCATCGCCTTTATCCATGAATTCCCCTGTGCATCGTCGAGCTGGGACAGCCTGCACGACCAAGGGCGTCAGTATCTCGACCAGCACTTTGGCGGCATCGTGCGCACCGAGGCGTTCGAGGACTGCCACGATCCGGACGCGTTCTACGCCGCCGCGGAAACGGCTGTCAAACATGGAGCAAACGTCATCTTCTCGACCTCGCACCGCCTGATGGAATACACGCTCAGGGCTGCCGTTGAGTATCCTCGGGTTCGGTTCCTCAACTGCTCTATCGGCCTTCCCCACCAAAGCGTGCGCTCGTATTTTGGCAAAATGTACGAGGCCAAGTTCCTCCTGGGCGCCCTTGCTGCCAGCATGGCGGACAACCACCGCATCGGTTACCACGCGTCGGTCTTTGCGTCGGGCGCGCTTAGCGAGATCAACGCCTTTGCCATCGGCGCCTCGTTGCTCGACCCTCGCGCGCAGGTAATCCTTACCTGGGGCGATGTGCCCGCCGGCGGCCTTGCCGAGGCCATGTGCCGCGAAGGCGTGAGCGTCATGACCGGCGCCGACATGTCCAAGTCTCTGGAAGACCCCACCGCCTACGGACTCCATCGCCTAGTCGACGGCAAAGTCGCCGGCATCGCCATGCCCGTATGGAACTGGGGCCGTTACTACGAACTTATCGTTCGCAGCCTTCTGCACGGCACGTGGGACGAGACCAGCGACGACAACCAAGTGCGCGCCGTCAACTACTGGTACGGCATGAGCTCCGGCGTTATCGACATCCGTTACGCTCCGGGCCTACCCTACCAGACGCGCAAACTCGTGCAGTTGCTCCGCAACGGCATTGTCGAGGGCTCCATCAACCCCTTTGGCGGCGAGCTCCACAGCCAGAACGGCGTGGTGCAGATCGAGGGCTTTCCCCCGCTGCCGAGCACGCAAATTGTCGAGATGGACTGGCTGGCCGACAACGTGGTGGGCACGATACCGCAGCCCAACGATGAGCCGAAAGTCCGCGCCCTATGAAGATCCTTGCCATAGCCGATACCGAAGAACGATGCCTTTGGGAGTGCTTTCGCAAGGAACGCTTTGAGGGTGTCGACCTGATTTTGTCCGCCGGCGATCTGGACCCGGACTATCTTGAGTTTTTGGTCACCGTCATCAACAAACCGCTCATCTACGTTCGCGGCAACCACGACGACCGCTACGCACGTCATGCACCGGGCGGATGTATCTGCGTGGAAGACAGCGTGTACACGTACCGAGGGATTCGCATTGCGGGCCTTGGCGGGTCCATGCGTTATCGCGACGGCGCCAACATGTACACCGAACGCGAGATGTCCAAGCGCATGCGTAAGCTGTCACGTAAGGTTAAGATGGTCGGCGGGTGCGACATTCTGCTTACCCATGCACCCGCCGCCGGTATGGGTGATCTGGACGATCTGCCGCATCGAGGATTCGAGTGTTTTAACACAGCACTCGAATCCTGGAATCCCGACTACATGGTGCACGGGCATGTGCACCAAAGCTACGGTTGCGATTTTCAGCGCGAGCGTCAGCATGTGTGTGGAACGACGATCATCAACGCCTGCGGCTATACGCAGTTTGAGCTCGACCAGACGCACTACCCCATCCGCGGCTGGCAAGCAGCTTGGCTCAACTCACAAACCATGCGCCGCGAGCTCAAACGCCACGAAGCCATCGAGTCTTCAACAGCCAGAACACCCTGGTAACCACCATAAAGGGGACACTGTCCCCCTTATGGTGCTTTTGACGCGATAGCAAGAAACCCGGTCCTGCACAAGGCAGAACCGGGTTTCTTTAGCAATGCTTGCTGTACTCAGGCAGTAACTAGCAGTTACTCAGCCAGGAAGT
>JAIHVJ010000473.1 GCA_022720335.1 Collinsella sp. | reverse complement strand
CACGAGCGCCACGCAGTAGACCTCCATCTGGCGGTAGTACACGCCGGCGACGGTGGTGGTGGCGTACATGAGGTCGAACACGCCGATGACCGAAAGCACCGACGAATCCTTGATGTTGATGATGAGCTCGTTGGTGAGCGCCGGAATCGCATTTTTAATGCCCTGGGGGAACACGACCTTGCGCATAGCCTGCCACTGCGACAGGCCCAGCGAGCGCGCTGCCTCGGCCTGGCCGGGATCGATAGACTCGATGCCGCCGCGCAGGACCTCCATCATGTAGGCGGTGGAGTTGAGCGAGATGGTGACGAGGCCGGCGGTGAAGGTGCTCCAAATCTGGTTGGCCTGAGCGGTCTCGAAGCCCATGCCGCGCAAAACGGTGAAGCCCGCGTAATAGATGAGCAGACCTTGGACCATCATGGGCGTGCCGCGCACGATGGTGGAGTAGACGGTCGCAAAGCCGCGGCCGATACTCTTAAAGAAGCGCACCAGGTCGTTATCCACGCGGTCGAAGGTCTGAATACGCAGGAACACAAAGAGCAGTGCCAGGAAGAATGCGATGACGGTGCCGAAGGTGGCAAGCGGTCAATGCTCACCTGCACCAGGTCGATAAACGACATGACGCAGCGGTCGATAAAGAAAACTGCCGCGATGGCGACCACGACGTAGCTGCCTAAGCGTGCTCCACGACGGAAACGCTCGGATGCGAACGGCGACTTTTCGCGATAGTCGCTCCAGTGCATGAGCTTGGTGATCAGCGCCGCCGCCGACACGACGAGCCAGGCCCACAGGATCGCCCAAAGGCAATCCTGGAAGATACCGGTGGGGGCCAAGAAACTCATCGGCGTGGGGTTGCGCTGGCTAAACGCCAGGCCGAGCGCCGCGATGACGCTCGTGCCCAGGTATACATAACGGTGGTCGGCCTTGATAAAGGAGGCCAGACGATTAATGGTTTTCATGCTGCCTCCCTATGCCGGCTGACGGTCGAGGCACGCGTCCCACATCTGGTCGCGCTCCTCTTGGCTAATGCCCTTGAGTGTCTTGTCGATGAGCTTAAGCAGCTTATCCGAGCCCTTGCGGCAGCCGACGTTTGCCGTGACCTCCTGCTTAAAGCCCTCGCCATCGGCAAAATGAATGGGGACGATACCCGGGTTTTGGGCCATATAGCCCTTCTCGTTCTCAGTGTTGTAG
>JAIHVJ010000168.1 GCA_022720335.1 Collinsella sp. | reverse complement strand
CCGACGCCTATGCGCAGTACGACTGGTCGCTCTACGGCACCGTGATCAACTGCGGCGCCTACACGGCCGTGGATAAAGCGGAGACCCCCGAGGGCCGCGCCATCGCCTGGAAGGCCAACGCGACCGGTCCCGCCCTGCTCGCACGCACCTGCGCCGAGCATGGGATCACCCTGGTCCACGTGTCCTCCGACTACGTCTTCGACGGCACCGCCGAGGTGCACACCGAGGAGGAGCCCTTTTCTCCGCTGTCCGTCTACGGCCAGACCAAGGCCGCCGGCGACATCGCCGTGGCGGGATGCCCGCGCCACTACATCATGCGCTCCAGCTGGGTCATCGGCGAGGGCCACAACTTCGTCAAGACCATGAAGGGCCTGTCCGACCGCGTCGCCGACCCGGACGACAAGTTGGAGCAGATCACCGTCGTGGACGACCAGCTGGGCCGCCTGACCTTCACGCGCGACATGGCCCAGGCCATCTTCCACGTGCTGGGGACCCACGCCCCCTACGGCACCTACAACTGCACGGGCTCCGGCGCCGTGAAGTCCTGGGCCGACATCGCCCGCGCCGTCTTCGAGGCCGCCAACGGCAACGGGGACAGGGTGGTGCCGGTCAGCACCGCCGACTACTACGCAAGCGCCGAGGGCCCCATCGCACCGCGCCCGGTCCACTCCGCTCTCGACCTGGCAAAGCTCGAGTCCGCCGGCTTCCACATGCCCGACTGGGAGGAAGAGCTGAGGGAGTACCTCAAGACGCTCTAGTTGCTATTCAAATTCCGAAAGAAAAGCCGCCGCTTGTTAACGGCGGCTTTTCTTATGCCTGGTGTATAGCCCCGCTGCAATGAGGGTGGCGGCGGTAGCCAGACTCATTGCAAGCCCTGCAAGGGCGCCCGGAGTCTTATAGGTCATTACGATTTTATTCGCGCCTTTCTGTACGCTCAGGCTCGACATAGCCTTATTGGCAACGGGCGTTAGTTCTGCGGCGGCTCCGTTAATCGTTACGCTCCAGCCCTCATCGTACGGGACACTCAGCAACAAGTTGCAGTCATTCTCGGCGGTATACTCGCCCTCGACCTTGCCGTCCTCGAAAACCACCGGAATAAACTCGCTCGTCCTAAGCTCATCGATAATCTGCTTAAAAACTTCCAGATTGAGCGCGTAAAAGACCGGTTCATTGTCTTGGGGCATATCGGTATAGCCCTCTGCGACCTCCAGCGATACCGTATGTAAGCTTGGAGCATCCGATGCATCTGCAATCTGACGGATATTGTTATCGAATCGCCAGGCTTCGTTATTGATCGTTCGTTGGTCAATAGTGAGGGCGACGGGCCAATAGCTGCCGGCATTCGCATCTTTATTGATGTAGAGATAGCCGATTGACCCTGCCGGCACAGTGACGCTCCACTGCTTTGCGTCCTGGCTGTCCGCCGTTTTCGTGGCGTCAATCTCGGTGTAGAGCTCAACCTTGTGGCCGAGGATTTTGCTATACAGGTCGTTTTGCATCTCGAAGGGATTCTCACCCTCCAGCGTGCAGTTTTGAATGTCTTTAGAGGCCGCGATACCAAGGCTGAGCACATAGGGGTTCTCGTGCACGGCGCTTGCCGCGCCGCCTAGCTTCGGCATTTCCACGTATCCTGCGGGCACTTGTTCGACGATGGCGTACTTGACCCCCAGCAGCGCGTCGACAGTCAGAATCGGCTCGGCATAACGGGTCGAAAACTCGCCCACGCTGCTGTAGCCAAGGGAGTTGAGCAGCGCGATGGCCTGCGGGTTGTTGGCAGACGAATACGAGGACAGCTGATCGTACCCGAGCGCCAAGCCTTCGTTGAGGGCGGCGCTATCGGCACGCGTGGTCGTGCGGTCAATGCGGTAGAACGACGTCGGGTCGTTGTCCTGAATCGCACTGACAGTTCTTGTTGCGGTGGCGACGTAGGCGCTGTTATTGTCCTCGGAATAGCCTATGTACAGCTGGTTCCATATGCTATGGGCGTTGGCGAACAGCTCGATGGTCGTAAGCGCCAGGAGGGGCAGGATAACTGCTGGACGAGATGCTCGGCACAATTTAGGGTGGTCCTTGAGCGTCCGCAGGGCATAGCCCGCTGCCCACAGCGCAAAGAAGCTCAGCAAGAAAGCCGTGCGCGAATAGAAGCCGTTGGGTACGCGCATGCCGCACCAGATGTACTCGAGCGGACTCAAAACGGAGCTTGCGACCAGGATTATCGTGACGACAAGTGTCGCGATGCGCATCTTGATCGGAACGGCGCGGTTAAATAGTAGGCTCACCGCGAGCAGCATCATGATTACGCCGCAATAGAACTGCGGTGTACTGTCGTTGTTCACCCACATGCCGGGGAGAAAGCCCCTGATGAGCGATTTGAGGCTGGTTTTAAGCAGCGGTCCGAGGGCCAAAACGGGGCCGCCCTTGGACATGGCAAGGATGGTCGGCAAAAAGGTCCAAGCGGACAGAAGCAGCCCGAGAACGATGGCGCCTGCGAATCGAAGTGCTCGATCGAGCATGAGCTTCCAGCTAAAGCCCTGCTCGGCAGCGTAATCGACAAATTCGACCAGTACAAAGATGCAGAGGAACAGAATGCTGATATAGGCCGTATACCAGCAGAACATGACGTTAAGTGCCGTGGCGATGACAAGGCGCGCTATGCGCTGCTTGCGGATGACCTCGTAGCAACCGTAGGCGCAAACGGGAAGCAGGATCAGGCAATCAATCCAGAGCGGGTTGCGCAGGTTGCTGACGGTCCAGCTGCAAAACGTGAACGAGAGGGAAAGCAGGAATGCCGCGGGCTTGGATAAGCCAAAGCGCTTTTGCACATACCAAGCGCTGCTGATGTGGACGCAGCCAAGCTTGAGCGCGCTGATGACGAATACAAAGAGCGTCAGCTTGTCCTGGGGAAACAACACGCAGAGCAGGTTGAAGGGGCTCGCGAGGTAGTAGCTATAGAGGCCCCAAGTGTTCATGCCAAGTCCCTGGGAGAAGGAATAGCGAAGGTTCGCTTCGCCTAAAAGGACGCGGCGAAACCACGCAAAGAAGTCGATGTATTGGTACTTGAGGTCGTTGGTGAGAAACGAATTGTCGCCAAAGGGATATATATGCCCCGCTATGGCGAGCGCGACAAAGAGCGTGATGGAAAACGTGAAGCAGGCAGCGTAGAACGCAACGTTCTTGAGCGTGCTGTTATTGGACCGTGTCATCAGAATCCTCGTTGGACTCGCGAACGATATAGATGGGGCGTCGCTTGGTCTCCAGATAGGCCTTTGCCAGGTACTCGCCGATGATTCCCAGGCACAGAAGCTGCATGCCGCCAAACAGCGTAATGAGGCAGGCGAGTGAGGGCCATCCGCCGACAGGGTCACCCCAGACAAGCGTTTTGACCAGGATAACGATGAATCCCAGGATGGCGATGAGGCAGAAAATGATGCCCGTGAGGGCGGCAAGGGAGAGTGGCGCCGTAGAGAACGCGACGATGCCATCGATTGAATAGAGGAGCAGCGACCAAAAGCTCCACTTGGTCTCGCCGGCAACGCGGTTGACGTTTACATAAGGGAGCCACTTGGTTTTAAAGCCGACCCAGCCGTAAATGCCCTTAGAGAATCGGTTGTATTCGCCCATGGAAATGATGGCGTTGACCATGGGTCGTTTCATGAGTCTAAAATCGCGCGCTCCGTCGACGATGTCGGCCTTGGAAATACGGTTGATGATTTTGTAGAACATGCGGGCGCAGAACGACCTGATGGGAGGCTCGCCTTCGCGGGTGGTCCTGCGCGTGGCGACGTTGTCGTAGTCTTCGGTTTGCAGGAGCTCGTACATTTGCGGCAGGAGCGAGGGCGGGTCCTGCATGTCGGCATCCATGGTGGCAACATAGTCGCCCTTTGCATGCTGGAGTCCGGCAAACAGCGCCGCCTCTTTACCAAAGTTGCGCGAGAAGGAGTACCAATGAATGGTATATGGATGCGAGCCTTACCTCTCGCTTGGCTTGGAAGTAGGGTGGCCGGGCTGGTCGTCGTAGGCGTATTTGCTGTACACGTTGACCTCCCACTGCTTTTTTTCGACCTTTGCTACAGAATCCAGGATGAATCCGGTCGCAAGGCTCAGGCCGCACGGGAACATAAACGATGCAGCAAGCATGGCGGTGGGGAAGCGCGGGACCAGGCCGGTCTGGAAATACTCGACAACGATGGGCATGCCCAGGACGAGGCCGATCGCCGCAAACAGAAGCGCAACCAGGCTGAAGAATTTGAGCGGACGGTAGTCCTTGAACAGCGTGCCGATCATCGCAACGACTTTAATGCCGTCGCTCACGGTGTTGAGTTTGGACTCGGAACCCTCGGGACGGTCGCGGTACTCGATGGGCACATCTTTGATGCGCCAGCGGTGGTCGACGGCGTGGATCGAGAGCTCGGTTTCGATCTGAAAGCCCTCGGAAAGCACTGGGAAGGTTTTAACGAACGGGCGGCTCATGGCGCGGTAGCCTGTCATGACGTCATCGAAGCTGTAGCCATAGATCCACTTGATCATGGCGCGGACCAGATTATTGCCAAAGCCGTGGAAGGCACGCTTGTTCTCCTCGGCGTAGGTGCCGTTGGAAAGGCGATCGCCTACGGTCATGTCGGCCGTGCCGTTAAGGATGGGCTCGCAGAGGGCCTTGGCCGCCTCGGCGGGGTAGGTGTCGTCTCCGTCGACCATCAGGTAGCAATCGGCGTCGATATCGCGAAACATCTGGCGGCACACGTTGCCCTTTCCCTGACGGGGCTCAAAGCGGACTGTGGCGCCGTGCTCGGTGGCAATGCGTGAGGTATCGTCCGACGAGTTGTTGTCATAGACATAGACCGTCGCCTGCGGAAGCTCGCGGTGAAAGTCGTCGATGACTTTGCCGATCGTGAGCGCTTCGTTGTAGCAAGGGATGATGACGGCGATGGATTCAGAATTCACTTAATGCTCCTTATACATTCAATCCTAGAAAGTATAGCCGTTTGGGCCTGGCATCCTAAGATGTGGGTTAGTTCTCCAGTTTTGTTGCGCGAATCGTTTGCATGGCCGTCGGGTCTATACTGTTCGTTTGTCAACGATTACGAGTAA
>JAIHVJ010000167.1 GCA_022720335.1 Collinsella sp. | reverse complement strand
TATCCTCGTCCACGTACTTGCGCACAGCGCGCAGCGTCTCTTTGTCGTCGCGCGTCGAAAACGTAAAGTGACCGTTGTCCTTGGTGAAGATGGCAAAACGCGTAATCTTCTTGGTGCCGCGCAAGACCTCGGCGGCAATATAGTCGACCTCGTCCCACGGGATTTGAATATAATCCTCGGGATTGCGCTCGTTATAGTACTCAAACGCCTTATTGCCCACCATCACGTTACCGTGGCTGGTAAGCCCCATCAGGCAGGTTGCCGGCGTTGCCAGATCGACCGTGCTGTTCTGAGATTGCGCCATACGCGCCTCGCCCTCCAATAAAAACAATCGGACCGCATCCAGTGTACCCACCGGGTGCGGTCCGTTTCAATGGCTCAAAAGCCCTTGCCTAGCAATTCTCGGTCTTAAGCCGAAGCGTGCTTACATGAAGCCGCAGACGCGACCGATGATGCCGACGGCGAAGAGAGCCAGGATGATGACGATCGGGCTGACCTTCTTCTTGAGGAGCTTGCAGACCAGCAGGGTCAGGCACACAGCGGCAAGGCCGGGGATGAGCTGATCGAGGTTAGCCTGAAGCGTGGTGACCTTAACCTGATCAAGGGCGGTAGCACCGATGGAGTTGTACATCGTCAGCGCTTCCTTGACGCCCTCGGAGCCGGAGGGCAGGCTAGCCCAGTCGATAAAGGCGCCAGCAGACTGCGTGACCTTGGAGACGACCGGGGTGAAGGAGATGGACACCCAGCGCTCGACCAGGGCGCCGATGATGAACATACCCAGGATGGAAGCACCCTCGGTAACCTTGCCCATCAGACCGCCGGAGAGGTCCTTGGCGATGGAGGAGCCGACCTTGTAGCCAAACTCCTGCGTGTACCACAGGAAGGCGTAACGGATGATGTTCCACGCGAAGAAGAACAGCAGCGGACCGGCGATGCTGCCGGACAGGGCCATGGAAGCGCCCAGAGCGCCCAGAATCGGGCGAAGGGTGAACCAGAAGGCAGGGTCGCCGACGCCGGCGAGCGGGCCCATCATACCGACCTTGACGCCCTGGATGGCGACGTCGTCGATCGGAGCACCGTTGGCGCGCTCCTCCTCGAGGGCGAGGGTAACGCCAATGACGGGGGCGGAAACATAGGGGTGGGTGTTATAGAACTCCAGGTGGCGCTTAAGAGCGGCAATCTGGTCATCCTTGCTGGTGTAGAGCTTCTTGATCGCAGGGATCATTGCGAAGCACCAGCCGCCGTTCTGCATACGCTCGTAGTTCCACGAGCCCTGAAGGAACTGATGACGGAAGCAAACCTTCTTGCGGTCAGCCTTGGTGAGCTGAATCTTGTTCTCTGCCATATGTATCACTCCCCTCCTACTCGTAATCGTTCAGAATGTCGCCGAGCGGGTCACCGGAGCCACCGCCCATGCCGCCACCCTGCTTGGCCAGATCCTTAAGGCCAAGGTAGATGAGGGCAAGGGAGATGCCGATGAGGCCAAGAGCGATCAGCGTGAGCTGAGGGATGGCAGCAAGGACAAAGCCGAGGATGAAGAACGGCCAGGTCTCCTTGGTGGCCATCATGTTGATGACCATGGCGTAACCGACGGAAGCGACCATGCCGCCGCCGACAGCCATGCCGCCGGACAGCCAGTCGGGCATAGCGTTAAGCGCGTTGGTAACAGCCTCGGCCGGGATGATGCACAGAAGTACTGCCGGGATGGCGATACGAAGGCCCTGCATAAGGATGGCAATGTACTGCCAACGCTCGATGCCAGCGAAGTCGCCCTTCTCGGCGCAACCGTCCATGGCGTGAGCGATAGCGGTAGCCAGGGTACGGCAGATCATGGTCAGGAACAGACCAGCGACCGACAGCGGGACAGCGACGGCGATAGCGGCGGTAACGGCCTTCGACGGATCGGTAGCGCCGCCGTTGAGGGCGAGCACCATGATGATCGAAGAGGCGACCGAGGCCAGAGCGGCGTCAGGCGCGACGGCGGCGCCGACGTTAGCCCAGCCAAGGGCCATCATCTGGAGCGAACCGCCCAGGAGGATGCCCTCCTGAAGGTGACCGGTTACGAGACCGATAAGCGTGCATGCCACGAGCGGCTGATGGAACTGGAACTCATCCAGAATGCCTTCCATACCGGCAAGCAACGCGACAATCGCAACAAGCAGAATAGTGATTGCAGACATGTATCGGACCCTCCTTTACTATGCTTGAGCGGCCAGTTCGGCCTTAGCTTTCTTCAACATGGCGTCGAGATCCTCGGAGGAATCCGAAGGAACCTTGCGGACCTCGAACTTGACGCCCTTGGCCTTGAGGGCCTCGAGAGTCTTGACGTCGTCATCGCCCATAGCGACGGCGTTGGTGACGACGACCTTGCCCTTGGAGTGGGCCATGGAACCGATGTTGACTTCCTTGATGTCGACGCCGGCCTCGATGGCCTTGAGCAGATCCTGCGGGTTCTCGAAGAGCAGCATCGCCTTGGTGTCACCAAAGCGCGTGTCCTTGACGACCTCGGCCATCTTCTTGATGGGCACGACGTTGGCATGGACTCCCGGAGGGGCAGCCTGCTCGATCATGGTCTTGCGGAGCTCGTCGTGAGCAACGCCGTCGGAAACCACGATGATGCGGTTGGGGTTGATCTGCTTGGTCCACGTGGTGGCCACCTGACCATGCAGCAGACGGGTGTCGATACGGACGTGGGCAATCTTGATGTGCCCGTCGCCGATGACCGTTCCCGGAGGAATGGCGCCTGCAGGAGCAGCGGCGGCCGTAGCCGGCTTCTTCTCCTCGGGCTCCAGAGACTCAGGCTTGACGCGCACGCCAGCCTTAGCCTCAGTCACGAGATGTTTTGCGATCGCATGTGCAGTGTTCTTTGCGTCAAAGCGCTGCGAATATGCCTCGATGAGCATAGGCAGGTTGACACCGGTGACGATAGCCCAGGAATCGTGGCCCTCGATGAGCCCGCTGATCTGGTTGAACGGCGTGCCGCCCCACAGATCAACGAGGAAGAGCACCTGCTCCTGGTCCTCGAAGGAAGCGATTGCTTCCTCGACCTTGGCACGGAAGTCGTCGGGGCCCATGCTCGGCTCGAGCGAGACCACGGCTACAGACGGCTGATCGCCAAAGACCATCGAGCCCGTCTGCTTGATTCCAGCAGCCAAGTCCCCGTGGCTAGCAAGAACAATACTTACCATCACATAACCTCCTTTTTGTCTACGTATTTCCTACACGACATTAAGGAAGTATACCTGTTTGGTTTGTAGAATTATAGCTAAATTCGCAAAAGGTTGGTTTATTTGTTTAAACGTCTAGGTTTGTTACAAGTTGATTACTTTACTGCTTTTTGACTCATTACACGCCAAGGCGTCGCACATCAAGCCATGCATTTTACAGATACAAGCAAGCTGTTCATTAATATCGATATTAAGCAAGTACGAATGTGCTCGTACTGTCACTATTTTGTTTAAACAGACATGGCTTGACTATTTGCACGACTTATGCTCAACAAAACTACTCAAAAAAGTTGCGGTGAAATAGTTCTTGTTTAAGAGTCAGAAGGCTGAATTAAGGAACTATTTCACCGCAACTTATAGGGAATCCTAGGCGATATGGAGGGGGTTGGCGGCGTCGACGGCATCGGGGGCGTCGGAGAGGCCGTCGGGGGCAGCGTCTGCCGGATCCTCGTCGGGGGTCTCAATCTGTTTGATCATGACCTCCTGGCCCTGCAGCAGGTATGTTTCGCCGCTGCCGCAATGGGGGCAAGTCTTGCCGTGCTCGACTGTCGCGTAGTCGCGGCCGCACGCCTCGCAATGCGTCACGGCCTCGACAGGCTCCACGATAAGCTCCGCGCCTTGCGTGATGGACTTTTTATCTGCCGCCCAACGCCAAGCGTCGAGCAGCAAGTCGGGAACGACGCCCGAGACCTCGCCCAGTAGCAACGTCACGCTCGAAACGCGACGCACGCCATGAGCGCGCGCCACATTCTCGACATCGCGAATGATGTGGTAAACGATTCCCAATTCATGCAAGGCAGAAACCTTTCAACAACGGTTGATGCGATGTCAGCCAAACGCCGAAGTTGAGGGGCAAGATGGGGTGCTTGGGCGCCGCGCAGCGTCGGCAGTGCCGCCGTTCGTTAGAACGGCGGAACCTCATTACTTGCGACCGAATTTAATCTTGATTGCGCGCTTCAAAGCGTACTTGCCGAGGCTTGAGAGCTTTTGCTCGTATTTGACCATCGTGGAGCACTCGGGGCGGTCGCGATCGAGGTGAATGGCGTCGAACGCGCACTTGGTGGTGCACAGACCGCAACCGATGCACTTGTTGGGGTCGACGATCGAGGCGCCGCAACCCAGGCAGCGGGCGGTCTCGGCACGCACCTGCTCCTCGGTAAAGGTCTCGACATACTCGCTAAACGGCTCAGCCTTCTCGCGCTCGCGGTCGACGTGGGCCACCTCGCGGCTCGCGTTGTCATAGCTCTCGATCACCACGTCATCGCGGTCGAGCGCGCTGTACTTACGCTGGTTGCGGCCAATGGTGAGCGTAGAGCCCGGCTGCACAAAGCGATGTATGGATACCGCGGCCTCGTGACCGGCGGCGATGGCATCGATGGCAAAGCTGGGGCCGGTGTAGACGTCACCGCCCACAAAGATGTCGGGTTCGGCGGTCTGATAGGTCTGGGGATCGGCAAGGGCGCCCTGGCCACGGCCGAGCTCGACCTTGGAGCCGGCCAACAGGTCGCCCCACACGATGGACTGACCGATGGACATGACCACGCGGTCGGCGTCCACGCGACGCAGGTCGTTCTTGTCGTACTCGGGCGCAAAACGGCCCTCGTCGTCGAAGACACGCGTGCAGCGCTTGAAGGTAATGCCGCATACACGGCCGGCATCGTCCAGATGGACCTCCTTGGGGCCCCAGCCGCAGCTGATGTGCGCGCCGTCCTCAATGGCCTCGCGACGCTCCTCCTCGCTGGCGGGCATCTGAGCCTCGCTCTCCAAGCAGAACATCTCAACGTGCGCCGATCCCAGACGGCAGGCGTTGCGGGCGACATCGATCGCCACGTTACCGCCGCCCACCACGATGGTGCGGCCGGGCAGTGCGTCGATCTTGCCGCTGTTGACCTCGCGCAAGAAGTCGACGGCCACGGTCACATCCTCGGCGTCCTCGCCCGGAATACCGGCAAGGCGGCCGCCCTGGCAGCCAATAGCCACGTAGAAGGCCTTAAATCCCTGCGCGCGCAGCTCGTCGAGCGTCACGTCGCGGCCGACCTCCACGCCATAGCGGAACTCGGCACCCATCAGGCGAATGACCTCGACCTCAGCCTCGATAACATCCTTCTGCAGCTTAAAGCTGGGAATACCGTAGGTGAGCATGCCGCCCGGGCGCTCATTCTTCTCGAATACGACGGGCTTGTAGCCCTTCTCGGCCAGATAGAAAGCGCAGGACAGACCGGCCGGGCCGGCACCGATAATGGCGATCTTCTGGTCGAAGCCGCCGGCACGCGTCGGGGTCACCACAGGCGGGACATAGCGGGTCGCGGCGTCCAGATCGCGCTGGGCAATGAACTTCTTGACCTCGTCGATGGCCACAGCGGCATCCACGCGGCCACGGGTGCAGGCATCCTCGCAGCGGCGATTGCACACGCGGCCACAGATGGCGGGCAGCGGGTTCTCGCGCTTGATGAGCGCCAGCGCCTCGTCGTAGCGACCCTGCGCCGCGAGCTTAAGGTAGCCCTGAACGGCAACGTGCGCGGGACAGGCCGTCTTGCAGGGTGCGGTGCCGGACTCATACGTCTCGATGCGGTTGTCGTTGCGATAGTTGGGCGACCACTTGGTGTGGTCCCACTTGGTGGCGTCGGGCAGCTCCTGGCGCGGATACTCGGGCACCTGTCTGCCGGCCTTTTTGCTGCAGAGC
>JAIHVJ010000166.1 GCA_022720335.1 Collinsella sp. | reverse complement strand
GCTTGGTCGCCATGTACTGCGCAACGATGCGTGAGAAGCCCTCTCCGTTTACTCCGATCATTCTGTTGCGATGCAGGGCGGCGATGAATACGTCTACATCTCCGGTGTGGCATACGAAGTGGACGCTACTGTCTTTGAGTGATTGATTCATTTCGCGGGAGACATGCTGAAGGTGCTTGAGATCGTACATCATTTCGCGGTAGCCGCGGTAGCCGAGCTTTTTCGAAAGCCTGATGACTGTCGTCATGCTGGTAAAGCATGCCATGGCGACGGGTTTTATGCCAATATCATCGAGGGTGTCGATATTGTTGAGCAGGTATTCGAGTACGCTTTGCTCGGTTTCGGATAGCTTTGCGGCTGAGTAGAGCTTGGAAATCTGCTTTTTATCAACCATCGGTGCCCCTTCCCGCCGGACGTGTGTGGCCGCTTCCGTTGCGTAAATAATAACTCCTTGGGGAATTCCTTTCCCGCCTTGCAGCCGGGGCGGGAAGCGGCCCTCCATGCTGGATACAATATCCAAACACAGGCGAACCATGCAATATTGAATGTGCTAATTGGGGGTTTCGATATGAAACTTACGGTCATAGGTGGCGGTGGCGTCCGCTCCATGTTTTTGGCAAAGAGCATAGCCCAGCAGGCGTCATCGCTTGGAATCGACGAACTTGTGTTTATGGACAATGATCCCGAGAAGCTGCGCATCTACGGTGGCCTTGCCGCCCATGTCTCGGGCATGCTTTGCCCCACGCTTAATTTTTCACTGACGGGCGATGCAGTCGAGGCCGTTAAGGACGCCGATTACGTGATCACGACGATTCGCGTCGGTGGGGACCATATGCGCGTTCGCGATGAGCGCATTGCTCTTTCACATGGGGTTCTTGGCCAAGAGACGACTGGCGCAGCCGGCGTGTCTTTTGCCATGCGCTCCGTCCCTGCGCTTGCTTCGTATTGCGAGTTAATCAAGAAGTACGCAAAGCCGGGCGTCAAGGTGTTTAACTTTACTAATCCCGCTGGCGTCGTATCTCAGGCCCTACGCGATATGGGCTATGATTTTACTTATGGCATTTGCGATGCCCCCTCGGGCATGTTGCATCAGTTTGCCGAGTATAAAGGCGTTGATCCCGCATCGGTTCAGGGCGAGTGCTATGGACTCAACCACCTCTCGTTCTTCCGCAATGTGACGGTTGACGGCGAGGACATCATGCCCGACTTGATCCACGACGACGGGGCATATGCTCATACAGATCTTAGGTTCTTCGAGAAGGATCTCGTTCTAAATCGCGGATGCGTGCCAAATGAGTACCTATACTATTTCTACTATCGCGAGCGCGCCGTTGCCAACGTTCTCTCTTCGCCCCAGACGCGCGGCGAACTAATCGAAGAAATTAATCGAGAAATGACGAGCGAGCTTGCATCTATCGATATTGAGAACGACTTCGAAAAGGGCCTCGCGTGCTTTGAGAAGTGGTACGGAATGCGCGAAAACAACTACATGGCTGCCGAGACAGGTATTCACCGCGACAAGCCGTGGACGTTTGACGTGTACGGCAAAGATGCTGGCGGATACGCAGGTGTCGCGCTCCGTTTCATGGATATTGCTCGCTCTGGCAAGACGCAGCAGATGATCCTGTGCACCCCCAACAATGGCGCCATCCCCGGCCTTCTCGATACAGATGTCATTGAGTCAACGTGCGATATCTCCACCGATGGCTGCGTACCGCATCGCGTCGAAGCCGATTCTGTGCCCGCGGGAAACCTCGAATTGATTCGTCGCGTCAAGTACTACGAGCGCACCGTGGCGCGTGGTATCGTTAACCGATCGAAGCGCGACATTGTCGAGAGCCTCGCGATGCACCCGCTCGTTAATTCGTACTCCTTGGCGAAAGATATCGCCGCGCAGTACTTTGAGCTTAACCGCGACTACATCGACGGCTGGACAGACTAGTCTGGACGTTAAAACTAGAAATTATGGATGGGCGGACCGGCGTTTATATTGGCGCCCGTTCGCCCTGCCTAGTAAGAAAACGGGTATAGAGTGAACTTGCGAGAGAACTTCAATGTCTTTCTGGAATCGGGCGATCGGGCGAAGGGATGCCGGAGTGGCTGCACGATGGCGTTATATATCCCCTTGTTTGTTATGAGCGCGCTTCAAATTGGCGTATCAAACGTTGCAACTGAGCTCGCCTATATCAATCCGTCCATTACGCTTGTTTGCACTGTGGTCGCGGCCTTTTTAAACCTGCTTCTATCGAATGTTGCTTTTTCATTATTTGCCGTCGACCGGTCCAAAGAGACGGTGCAACCTGTTCGAACCCCTCCGGTTTATCTCTTGGCCTCGACGGTTCCCCTCCAGATTTCTGGGGCGCTGCTAATTTATTTGGTTCACTTGATTTTATCGGCAATTGTGGTCTTTGCCTCGCTTGCGAGCAGCCAGCTCGGGGTGTTGTGCTCGCTTGTGGTGGCAGTAATCGTGACGCTTCTTTCCGCGTCGTTCGTATTCGTGTTGATTGAAGATGCGGGCGTGGAGCAGAGGGGACTACGAGGCATTCGGTTTGCACCACGCTACATCATGCGTTCGGTCACGGTGCTTCGTTCCTCCTGGAGAGAAATCGCGCGTCCCGCAACGCTGCTGGTGGCATGGAACCTGGTTGCAAGTTGCGCTATCCAGGTTCTTGTTGGATGGGTAGTTTCGAGTGCGGCGCTGCCGTCGGCACTTTCAGTGACGGCGCTTGTGCATGAGGGACTTTATTATGGGGCGTTTGCTTATATGCTGCTTTTGCTAGTTCATTGTGCGGTTGCGAGTTGGCTCGAAATTGACGTGCTCATGGGGGTGTCCTTGTGCGTATCCGAGCAGGATCGATAGCCCGAAGATGAAGCCGCGTTTTCGACATTGAGTTCCTGCGTACCTTGCTTTCTAAGCAGAATTGGCGCGCCGTTTGTTAACAATCGTTTTCCAAGAATTCTTTTGTTGCTCATTTTATAGACTTCTCATTGCTATAATCGCCCACCGCTCAAGATAATCGGAGAGGTTTTCCTATATGGCTCAAACAAAGCAAGACGGCATCACGCTCAGGCAGTGGCTCCCGCTCATCGGGCTCACCTGCTGCGCGTTCGTGTTCAACACGTCGGAGTTCATGCCCATCGGTCTGCTGACCGACATCGCCGCATCGTTTTCGCTCACCGAGGCCCAAGCTGGCATCATGATCTCGGTCTATGCCTGGGGCGTCATGCTGCTGTCGTTGCCGCTCATGGTGTTCGCTTCGCGCTTTGAGTTCAAGCGGATGCTGCTCGGCGTGCTTGCCGTGTTCTCGCTGGGCCAGTTCCTGTCCGCCGTGGCGCCGACCTATCCCATTCTGGTCTGCGCACGCCTGGTGGTTGCCTGCGCGCACGCCGTGTTCTGGTCGGTCGCCTCGATCATGGCGTCGCGTCTGGTTGACACGCGCCATGGGGCGCTCGCCATCAGCATGATCGCCACGGGCTCTTCCATCGCACAGATCTTCGGCCTGCCGCTCGGCCGCGCCATTGGCCTGGCCGTGGGCTGGCGTATGACGTTTGCCGTGGTTGGGGCCCTCTCTGCCGCTGCGGTGGTGTACCAGGCCACGGTGTTCCCCACCATGCCGGCGGGCGAGCGTTTTACGCTCAAGCAGCTGCCCGAGCTGCTCAAGAGCCCGTTCCTCATCGCTCTCTACGCCGTTACGGTGTTCATGGCGACCGGCTATTACGCGGGCTATAGCTATATCGAGCCTTTCCTGGCCCAGGTCGCGCATGTCGACGCAAGCGCTATCACTATGACGTTGACGGCGTTCGGCTGCTCCGGCCTGGTGGGCAGTTGGCTGTTCGGCCGCCTGTTCGACGGGCACCGTTTTCCGTTCCTTGCGATCACGCTCTCCGGAGTGCCGGTCGCCTTGCTGCTTATGGGGTCTGTCGCGTCATCGCTCGCGGCGGTGCTTGCCGTCTGCGCGCTATGGGGCTGCTGCTCCACGGCCTTTAACGTGGCGTTTCAGGCCGAGCTCATCAAGTACACGCCGGTGGATTCGTCGGCCGTCGCCATGTCGATTTTCTCGGGCCTGTTTAATCTGGGTATCGGCACGGGCACCGCGATCGGCGGCGCCGTGGTTTCGGGCCCCGGTATCTCCTGGATTGGCTTCGCGGGCGGGGCGATTGCCGTCGTGGGCGTCATCCTCGCTATCACGGTGATGTTCCCGGCCATTCGCCGCGCCAAACCCGTTGCCTAATCA
>JAIHVJ010000010.1 GCA_022720335.1 Collinsella sp. | reverse complement strand
CTCATGAAGAACACTCAGCTGCTGCTGATCAACGATATGTGCGGCTACGGCAAGGTCGCGCTCTCCGCCATGCTGCCGGTGCTGTCGCACATGGGCTATCGCATCCACAACCTGCCGACGGCGCTGGTGTCCGATACGCTCAACTATCCCAAGTTCTACATCCATGACACCACCGAGTACGTGCGCCAGAGCCTCGCTATCTGGGAGGAGCTCGGGTTTGAGTTCGACGCCATCTCCACCGGCTTTATCGTGACCGAGGAAGAGACGCGCATCATCTCGGACTTTTGCCACCGCCGTGCGCAAAAGGGCACCAAGGTGTTCGTCGACCCCATCATGGGCGACAACGGCAAGCTCTACGCCGGCGTGCCCGAGTCCACGATCGGTCTCATGCGCAGCCTGCTCGAGTGCGCTGACTATGCGGTACCAAACTACACCGAGGCGTGCCTGCTCACCGATACGCCCATTGCCGAGCAAATCACGCCCGATGAGGGCCGCGCTCTTGTGGATGCCGTGCGTGTCCTGGGCGCCAAGTCGGTGGTCATTACGAGCGCCGTAGTCGACGGTGCGAATGTCGTCATCGGTTACGACCATGTGGCGGGGGAGTACTTCACGATTCCCTTCGACCTGATCCCGGTCTACTTCCCGGGCACGGGCGACACGTTCTCGGCGGTGCTCGTCGGCCGCGTTATGGCCGGTTGGAGCCTGCAGCGTGCGACGAGCGATGCCATGCGCGTGGTAGCCGAGCTTATCGAGCGCAATGCCGACCAGGAGGATAAGTCCGCCGGCCTTCCCATCGAGGCCTGCCTGGATGTGATTGACCATGAGTAACGCCGACGAGAGCGACACCGAGGTCACGGGCGAGAACAAGCCGCTCGGCGCACCGCGTGGCAAGCGGCCGCGTATCCGCGTGAGCTGCGTGGACCAGCTGGGCACATGCCGCTGCCATCACGGGCACAAGCCGGGTGACGTCTTCGACTTCGACCGCGATCGCGGCAAGATGTGCGCCATGGCCTGCCATGTGGGCTTTCCCTATATCGATATCCTGCGCTATGGCGGAACCGTGCCTGGCAACGAGCCTGGTACGGCAAAGTTCTGCTGCCCCGAGGTCGATACGCTGAACGTCTGGCTCGCCGAGGTTGTCGACGAGTAATCGAGCGTGGATTTTCGCCCGCCAAGATAATGAGCGTGGATAATCTCCCGTTTAGAGCGTGGTTTTACGCTCAAAGTGGGAGAAAATCCACGCTCAATTTGTATGCGGGAGATTATCCACGCTCATTTTATGCCGATGGCGTGGCTCACGCATCCGCGCCGCCCGGGCGCCTACAGTTGCTCGAGCATGGCCGTGCAGCCGGCGAGCACATCGCGGTAGGTGGCATCGAAGTTGCCGGTGTACCAGGGATCGGCGACGTCGCCGGGGCGATCGGTCCAATCCAGCAGCCGCGAAATCTTGCCGTCGGCATCGTCGCCGAAGATGCGACGCAGGCCGCGCGCGTTCTCGGCATCCATATAGACGATGTGGTCCCAGTCACCATACTCCGCGCGACGAACCTGGCGCGCGCGGTGCGCAACGACGGGAATCCCGACCTCGCGCAGCTTGGCGACGGTGCCATGATGCGGAGGGTTGCCAATCTCCTCGGTCGAGGTCGCGGCAGAATCAATGACGAACTCCGCCTCGCGCCCAGCACGGCGCACCAGCTCGGCAAACACCGACTCAGCCATCGTCGAGCGACAGATATTCCCGTGGCAAATAAACAGTACGTGCTGCATATGATGGTTCCTTTCTGGGCGGTCGCGCGGGGGTTACAGACTGCCCTTGAGGCAGTTTGCTCCGATAAAGCCCGCTGCGTACAAGGGGAGATGGCGCAGCTCGCGTCCGTCATCGGTTTCGCTGCGGGCAAAATTGTTCTCGGACAATATGTAGGCATACGGCGACCGGGCTTTTTCCATAAACGACCCGAGCGTTCTCGCGCGCACGTTGCGTGCGGATTTTACCTCGACGGGAACGATCTCCATACGGTCGGTCTGAAGTAGAAAATCGAGCTCGCCGTTCGTCTTCCAAGACGACGGTGGCATCCAGTAATACGTCTGCAAACCATTGCCCGAAAATGCCTGCATGACCGAGTTCTCCGCCAAGGCACCTCGAAAGTCGGAAGACAGCGCAATGGCGGAATCCTCTTTGAGGTCGAGCCAGAGTCGCGGGTTGATACCGAGTTTGTAGAACATGAGGCCCGTATCGAGAAGATAGACCTTAAAGAAGCTCCCGTCTTCGTCGTCGAAGGGGACGAGGGGAGGTTCGATGCCTTCGGTCAGGTTGTTGACCGATATGATGCCGGCGCCCTCGAGCCAGTCGAGTGGCTCGATGAGCTTTGAGCGTCGGCCTCCGCGTTCGACCTCGGAGTACTTGAATTTCTTGGTTGAGGATCGTAGCAGCTGGGATGGAATGGAGCGCCAGACCTTGCGCGCTGCTACGCCGCTGATCCCGTTTTCGGGGTCGGTCATATCGGCGGTGTAGGTCTCGTCGATTTCGCGCTGCTCGACGCGCGCGTCTTCGATGGAAAGCGTCTTGCGATATGCGTTGACGGCGGCGGGCATGCCGCCCACGATTTGGTATCGATGAAACAGGTTGAGCGCGGCTTGGTGTGCGGCGTAGGTCTCGAGCGTGTCGGCGTGGGTACGAACGGCATCGGCCATCTGCTCCTCGCCGAGCGCCCAGAGAAACTCCTCGAACGACATGGGATGCATGGTCTCTTGGCGGACGCCGCTGGGAAAAGGCAGCTTGCGCTTGCGCGTGGCGACGCCGAGCTGACTGCCGGTCGCGCATATGCGCCAGCCCGAACCCGAGAAAAAGCGAAGCGAGTTGAGCGCCCGTTCACAGAGCTGAACCTCGTCAAACAGGATGAATGCGGTTTCTTTGCGAATGGGGGTGCGTTTATAGTCTGAGATTCGTGCCACGATGGTGTCAACGTCGTCGGTGGGGCAGTCGAACAGCGGGGCAATCAGCTCAAGATCGGTCTGAAAGTCGAGTTTGACAAACGCATCGCCGGCGATTCGTCTGCCGATTTCCTCGGCAGCGTACGTTTTGCCCACGCGTCGTGCGCCACGGATGAGGAGGGGGCGCGAGGCGTCCTTTGTCGCCCATGATTCGATAACGGATTCGATTGATCTGCGCATGGGGCTGCCTTTCCAATTTCATGTACTTCAAATACATAGTTTAGTACGATTTCGTGTACTTGAAATACACGAAATCATGGAAAAACGTGTATTTCAAGTACACGAAATTGAACCGCTGGAGCCTGCGGGCGGATAAACACTGCTCGTATGGTGTGGTTTTCATCGGACGCCCGCCGCGCTGAGCTGTACTTGCGCCTGCCTCGATCCCACCCCTATGCCTGCATCGAAGATTGTGCTGCCCGCTTGCGCTCCCAGCGTGCCAGCTTGATCGTCACTAGCGTGAGTATCCAGGCTACGAGCGAGAATGCGGCGCCAACCGCGCCCACGTAGGCAATGCCAATCCCGCTTACCACGGCGCCGCCCACCGCGGTGCCAAACGAGATGCCGACGTTAAACGCCATGGGCTCCACCGAACTTGCGAGTACCATCGACTTGGGATGGCGGCTGCGTGCCACGTCCATAAAGTGCGTGATGCACGACACCGAGAACAGGTACATGAGCAGCGCCAAGCTAAAGACAAAGACCAGCGCGAGCGGCATGGTGCCGCCCACAGCAAACAGCCCGAGTAACGCCGCAGCTTGCAGCACAAACGTCACAAGCAGCGCTTTCATGCCAAAGCGCGCATCGATCCATCCGCCCAGGATGTTCGAGATCAGGCAGAATACGCCGTAGGCCATAAGCGTGGTACTGGCTTCGACCGTGCCCATGCCCAACACCTGCTCTAGATAAGGCGTCACATAGCCGTAGAACACATAGACCGACCCCACACCAAACAAAAAGATGAGCATGCCGGTGATGATGCTCGGCTCGCGCAGAAGCCCCGCCTGCTCGCGGAAGGTGGCGGGCTCATCGGTCTGACCGGCGCGCGGCATAAACGCCACGAGCGCTCCGCAGATTAGAACGGCAAAGGTAAGCGTGCCGTACATGGCTACGTGCCAGTCGAGCGTGTCGGCCACAAACTTGCCGATTGAAGTGACAAAGACCATTGCCACGGAAAACGCACCATATACCACCGAGATGGCAAGCGAAGTTTGCTGCGGGGACAGCAGCTCGGGGATGTACGTCACACCCACGGCGAGCAGTGCGCCCGAGACGGAGCCCAGGACAATGCGCGAGATAAACAGCACCTGGAAGTTGGGCGCCAACGCCATGACCAGGTTGCCGAGCACAAAGACGATGCTGTGACACACGAGCAGCTGGTAGCGGCGGAATCGCCCCGTGCTGAGCGCAAGCACCGGCGTCGCGATGGCGTAGACGAGCGCAAACACGCTAATAAGTTGGCCCGCAGTGGCAAGCGATATGCCGAGTTCCGTCGCCAAGTCGCTTTCGATGCCGATGACCACGAATTCGGAGCAGCCGAGCGAGAATCCCAACAGTACGAGCAGCGCCAGGCAGAGCTTGGTGCGCGCGGGGGAGAGCGCGGCGGTTGACTTGCTTTTAGGCGTGGTTGCGGCGGTCAAGGTTGTCACTCCAATGTCGCATGAATAAGCGGGATTCAATCCCTGCAACTCTAACAGAATGTGACAAAGGGACAGCCCCTTTGTCACATTGCGCTGCCAGCCAGTCGCCCAAACCATCACAACATTCGGCGAAAATCTCGAAATCGAGGAAAAGCGTCGAATGTTGTGATGGTTTTCCTGTCTGTGCCGGCGAGCTCCAGCGCCGTCTGGGGGTATAAGGCTAGCAAGTGTTTATTTGCGAGGCCTAAGGGGCGCCCCGTATGGATATCGATAACTTTGAATGGTGGTATAGCGAGGGCGAGGCTCCGGACGAGGAGTGGGACGAGCCCGCGCCGCGTGACGTGTCGAGCGACGAGGACGAGGCCGGCAGCGATGCTACTGTCGAGCCTGACGCCGCCTCCGATGCCGCCGAGCCTCTGACCTTTGAGCAGGCTTGGGCCCAGGCTGAGGCCGACGAGGCAAAGGCCGATGCCACGGCCACACTGGGTGAGCCAGCCGACATGTCCATCTCGCCGGCAAAGACCCCGCAGCCGCGTCACACTATCGATCCCGACAGCACGGCATCCTTCAGCATTCTCGACGTGCCCTCGCAGGGTGCCCAGGCGCCTGCGCCCACGCATCGCCCCGATCTGGCTCGCGAGGAAGATGCGGGACGTCGCTCTCCGCTTGGCCCCATCCTTATCGCCTTCATGGCCGGCGTTATCGCATGCTCGGTAATTGGAAACGTCTGGAGCCATGTTGAACAACAACGAAAAGACGCCGCCAAGGTCGAGATGTCCGTCGAACAATCGCTCAGCCGCACGCGCTCGGTGCATGTATCGGTCGAGGTCAAGGACGGCGCGACGTGGGACACCGCGCGCGGCGACAGCCAGATGCTCGTCCATATCGTGGGTCGCACGCTCAAGGGGCAAGCGATCGACGAGTACCAATACGTCAATTCCGAAGGTGACGGCATCGAGCTCAAGCCCGGCGACTACGAGCTCACGGTCGATGAGCCGCCCGTCGCCACCGACGGCACGCGTTACCGTGCCTCAAAGCGCATGGTTCCGGTGAGTTTTAATTCACAGGCGCCCGATACGGTCGATAGCACGCCGCAGGGCGGGTTTGACCTTTACGCTATTGCTCAATAACTGCACCTGTCGCTCAACCCCGCCGCCAAGAGTGGGACAATAGCCCTCGACACCGTTGTTTACTATTGGAGGAAGTAGCATGTCCACCGTCACTACCATCAAGCGCGGCGGCCTCACCGCGGCCATCGATTCCATGGGCGCCCAGCTCACGAGCCTTGCCCTCAACGGCAACGAGTATCTGTGGCAGGGCGACCCGGCCTTTTGGGGCAAGCATGCGCCTATCCTGTTCCCCATCGTGGGATCGCTGCGCAACAACATGGCGACATCTGCGGCCGGCACCTGCGAGATGCCGCGCCATGGACTCGCTCGCATCGTCGAGCACAAGTTGGTCGAGGTTTCGGAGGATGGCTCCTCGGTAACGTACGAGATCACTGACACGCCCGAGTTGCTCAAGGCGTTCCCGTTCCACTTTAAGCTCAACATGACCTATGCCCTGACCGGCGACGCCACGCTCACGCAGACCTTTGCCGTCACCAACACCGGCGACGTGGCCCTGCCGTTCTCGGTGGGCGGTCATCCTGCATTCAACGTGCCCGCCCCCGGTGCCGAAGACGAGGCGTTCGAGGATTACGAGCTGGCGTTTACCGAGGCTTGGACTAACGAGGCCCCCATCATCACGCCCGACGGTCTTATGACGTTCGAGGGCAGCTACAAGGCTCCCGATAACTCGGACGTGCTGCCCATCACGCACCGCAGCTTCGATAACGATGCCATCATGTTCACCGATGTCCCGGGTTCCACGCTCACGCTGCGCGGCCGCAAGTCGGGCCACGGCGTCAAGATCGACTTTGAGGGCTTTAAGTACATCGGCGTGTGGTCTGCCGCCAACGACGCCCCGTTTGTGGCGCTCGAGCCCTGGACCGGCCACACCACCATGGACACCGAGGACGACGTCTTTGAGCACAAGGTCAACACCATTACCTTGGCACCGGGTGAGACGGACGTTCGCAGCTTTAGCGTTACGCTGCTCTAGGGGTTCCGCACGGAGCGGTCATAACTTGAGCGTGGATGATCTCCCGTTTTGAGCCCGTGTGCGAGCCAAAAGTGGGAGATTTTCCACGCTCATTCCGATGCATGGGTCGGGGCAGCTAATTTGGGACGGGGCTATTTTGACTGCTTTCACATGCAAGCAGTCAAAATAGCCCCGTCCCAAATTAGCTGCCCTTGCATCAATCAGTCATTTTCCAGTTCGTAAACTTGTATGTATGCATACAAGTGGATAGCGGCGTGCGGTATCCTGTTGAGTCGTTAGCATACGATTCAACAGGGAAGGCAGATTATGCATTCTCCCCAACAGCGCGATGCGCAGCGCCAACCGGTGTGCAGCCGTCGCATCTTTTTGGGTAGCGCTCTCGCTGCGAGCGCTTCTGTCGTCGCCGGCGCACTTGCCGGCTGCCAGCGTCCCTCCACGCTGGAAGTAGTTCAGCCCACGACGGGCGGCGGTCGCGATGACCTGTCCGATTCCGTTATCGGCAAGGACAAGATCCGCATTGGCATGGAGGCGGCTTACGCCCCGTACAACTGGCAGGTCTCCGAGGCCAGCGAGTTCACCATCCCCATCGATAACGTGCAGGGCGCCTATGCCGACGGCTACGACGTTCAGATCGCCAAGGTTGTCTGCAAGGCCCTCGGCGGCGAGCCCGTTGCCGTTAAGCAGAGCTTTTCGGGCCTCATCGATTCGCTCAACAACGGCCAGATCGACCTCATCATCGCTGGCATGAGCGCCACGCCCGAGCGCGAGGAGTCCGTCGGCTTTTCCGACCCCTACTTCATCGGCTACTTTGGCCTGTTCGTAAAAGAGGGCTCGCCCTACCAAAACGCCACCAAGCTCAGCGACTTCAGCGGCGCCACGGTGCTCGGCCAAAAGGACACCATGCTCGATACCGTCATCGACGAGATCCCGGGCGTCGTTCACAAGAACCCGGTCGATTCGGTCCCCACGGTGTTTTCGAACCTGCTGCAGGGCACCTGCGACGCCGTGACCTACAACACCGAGAACGAAAAGGGCTACATGGCCCAAAATCCCGGTATCGTCCCCATTCATTTTGCCGAAGGCGAGGGCTTTAAGCAGGAGGTCACGGCAAACGTCGGTTGCCGCAAGGGCTCAAAGAAGCTGCTCAAGATGATCGATAAGGCCCTCAAGGGCATCAGCCAGGAGGAGCGCGACCAGATGTGGGACGCGTGCCTCGACCGTCAGCCGGCATAGGGAGGCAGCATGAAGACCATCAATCGCCTGGCCTCCTTTATCAAGGCCGATCACCGTTATGTCTACCTGGGCACGAGCGTTATCGCGGCACTCGGCCTGGCCGCGAGCCAGCGCAACCCTACACCGCTGAGCTTTTTGGCACCCACGGGCGTATTCCAGGATTGCCTCTGGGCGATCCTGTGGGCTTGGATCGTCGTGTCGGCGGCGGCACTCGTCACCAAGCTCATGCATTGGAACGACTATCGCGAGAAGTCGCCGTTCGCGTCCGATCGCTTCCGCCGTGGCGCGCGTATGGGCAGCTACGTCGTGGTTACCATCGCGGCGATCTTCTTTATCGACCGCTGCGTTATGTCGTTTATCGATTTGGTGCGGGTGAGCATTGTCTCGGACTCCAATCCCAGCGACTTTCTGTCGAGCCTGGTCTACATGACCTACAAGAGTGGCGACTTCTTTATCCGCGGCATTAAGATCACCATCGCGCTCGCGTTCTTTGGCACCATCATCGCCTTCTTCCTGGCGCTGTTGCTGGTGTTCCTGCGTATCCAGACGTTCGACCGCGTGGACAATGACCTCACGCGTTTCTTTAAGAGCATCGGCCGAGGCTTTGCGACCGTCTATTCCACCATCGTGCGCGGCACGCCCATGATGGTGCAGGGCCTGCTTATCTACTACGCGGGCTTTACCGTTCTGCGCGGCATGGGCTTCGAGACGGCGCAGGCCAACCAGATCTGGAGCACCTTTACCGCGGGTCTCGTCACCATTTCGCTCAACGTGCTTTCGGTCATCGGCGTGTTCGACCTCATGTACGCCACCACCACCGTCGCCGGCGTGTACTACCGCCAGATGGAGGTCTACTGCGTGGCGCTCGTGGTCTACCTGATCCTGACGCTCGTGGCGAGCCGCCTGCTCGAGGCCTTTGGCAAAAAGCTTGGCGCCGAGGCTCCGGCCACGCTGCCCAGCTCCAACTAGGCGCAAGACGAGGAGATTCATCATGGCAGATACCGCTACTACCGGCGTTGCGGCCGCGCAAACCAAAGAGCCGCTCATCCGCGTTGAGGGCCTGCACAAGAGCTTTGGCTCGCTCGAGGTACTCAAGGGTATCGACCTGGCCGTTAGCCCCGGCGAGGTCGTCACCATCATCGGCGCCTCAGGCTCGGGTAAGTCGACGCTGCTACGTTGCCTCAACCTGCTCGAGACTCCGGACACGGGCCACATCTGGTTCCACGGTCAGGATCTCACGGCCGAGCGCTGCAACATCAACAAGCTGCGCGAGGACATCGGCATGGTGTTCCAGGGCTTCAACCTGTTCAACAATATGGACGTGCTCGACAACTGCACGCTCGCGCCCGTCACGCTCAAAAAGATGAGCAAAGATCAGGCCGAGCAGGTCGCGATGGAGCACCTAGCGAGCGTGGGACTCGAAAAATTCGCCCATGCCGCGGTTGGTCGCCTGTCCGGTGGCCAAAAGCAGCGCGTTGCCATCGCCCGCGCCCTGTGCATGAACCCGCAGATCATGCTGTTTGACGAGCCTACCTCCGCGCTCGATCCCGAGATCGTGGGCGAGGTGCTCGACGTTATGCGCAAGCTCGCCGCCGACGGCATGACCATGGTCGTCGTTACCCACGAGATGGCCTTCGCGCGCACCGTGTCCGACCGCGTGGTCTTTATGGACCAGGGCGTGGTGCTCGAGGACGCCGCGCCGGCTGAGCTCTTTGGCAATCCCAAGCACCAGCGCACCCGCGAGTTCCTCTCGCGTTATCTCAACGACAAATAATGCAAGCGAACGTGGCAAAGGGACCTCCTCTTTGCCACGCTGTTTTTGGAGGAAGGCATGGCCGAGGTTTGGCGCTTCTTTGCGCACGAGGATGATTTTGCCGATATCGACGAGGTCGGCGCGTGCGAGCGCCTGGGCCGCGTGCTGTCGTTTCCGACGATTTCGAGCATGGATGCCCAGACGGTGGACTGGCAGGCGTTTGACGACCTGCGCGCCTATATGCAGCAGGGCTGGCCGCGCGTGTTTGCGACGGGCGAGGTCGAGCTCATCGACCATTCGCTGCTCGTGACGCTTGCCGGCACCGACCCCGCCCTCAAGCCGGTCATGCTCATGGGCCACATGGACGTGGTTCCCGTGGTGCCGGGCACCGAGACGGACTGGACGCACGATCCCTTTAGCGGGCACGTGGACGACACCTATATTTGGGGTCGCGGCGCCATCGATATGAAAGACCAGGTTGCGGGCATCCTGGAGGCCGTTGAGTATGCGCTGGCGCACGGTTGGCAACACGAACGAACCCTGCTGCTGGCCTTTGGCCAGGATGAGGAGACCACGCAGTACGGCGCGGGTGCCATTGGTCGCGCGCTCGAGGAGCGTGGCGTTGAGCTTGAGTACCTGATCGACGAGGGCGACTATCGTATCGTTGCGGCTGCCGAGTACAGCGCAGGTGAGGGTTGGCTTATGCATGCCGATCTTGCCGAGAAGGGCTATGCCGATATCGTGCTCAAGACGAGAAGCGAAGGCGGGCATTCTTCCAACCCTTATGGTGGCACGTCGCTCGAAGTGCTCAGCCGCGCTATTGCCGCGATTTGCGATATCGAGTGGCCGGCGCGTGTGACCGACCTGCTTGCCGCGCAGCTCGTCGAGCTGGGGCTTTATACCGCAGACGAGATTGCTGCCAGCAAGGATGCCATCGTGCGCGACTGCCTCGCCAGCAAAAAGCTGTACCCGCTTGTGACCACCACCTGCGCGCCCACGCAAATCGAAGGCGGCAGTACCGGTGCCAACGTAATGCCGCAGGATATGTGGGCTAATATCAACTTCCGCATGCTCGAGGGCACGAGCGTGGCCGATGTCGTGGCCTGCTGCCGCGAGGCCGTTGCCACCCCTGGGCTCGCTGGCCGAGTCGAGGTCGAGCTGGGCCCCGGCAGCTCCGAGCCCTCGCCGTCCCCGCGCGTGGGCGGTCCGGGGCTCGAGGCCGTCCGCGCCATCGCCGCCCGCTATTTCCGTGGTCCCAAGGGGACAGAGGAAAACGGATCGTCTGCGGTGGGCCAAGAGCCGATGAGCATTGTGCCCTCGACCGTGATTGGTGCAACCGATGCCGCCAACTACCAGCGCATTTGTCACGAGTGCATCCGCTTCTCCGCCTTTGTGGTCGACGATGACGAATGCGACCGCGGCGTCCACGGCACCAACGAGCGCATCACCCGTCGCGCCTACCTCCAAGGCATCCGCTTCCTCATCGCCCTGCTCCACACGCTCTAGAATGCGACAAAGGGATTGAGCCGGCAACTGGCAACCGATTCCATCGGTAATGAGATAAAAACTGTTATATAAAAAGACTAAAATATCTTCAGAAGCATATGCTGGGGTTGGTATTCCTTGAACGACTGCGGGCATGTGCCGGACTGCCTCGGCCCCCCGGGGGGTGCCCAGGCGGGTCGCCGTGTGACGGGGAGGGAAATTATGCAGGAGCTCAGAGAGGCGACGTCTCTACTCATGAATATGGTTACCGGGGGGTGTCCCAGCAGGGAACTTCTTGGTGGACATCGGCCGCGCGAGCGGTGGTCCGTCATGTCTTATGGCCGTCGTCGCGGGCTGCGTCCGGTCTCGCCATATGTGATTGTTCTGGCCCTCGCCGTCGTGCTGACGGCGAGTTTCTTCCTGCCGACCCGCGCGGAGGCGAAGGTTTCGGACCATACGGTTCCGTTTTCGAACCACACGGTTCCGACGATTTCGCCTTCGGGGACAACAATCAACCTGTTTGATTACTGGGTGAATTCGGAGGATCACCTGTCGGTCAGTGGATCCGACGGCATCAACAAGGGCCACCGCTTCAAGTTCAAGGATCAGGGAGCCAGCGAGGAACTTAACCAGTATACGGGTGGCTCCCGGGTCCGCACCGGCATCGTGAACAATGTTCTTGCCGGTGGTTACCCGAAACTCACCAACCGCTGGGAGGGAGAATCCCTCGGCTACCTGTTTGATTCCTCCACCCAGACGGGCAAGATATCCCATATGGGTGTGACAGGTCTGCTGCAGGTCAACAAGGACGGCTACTACGAGTATGACAGCTCGCAGAACTACGCGGCGTACAACGCCAATAAGAATGCATTTGATGTCTACGAAGTCGCCGGCGTTGGGCAAGCGGGGGCTGGCTCTCAAAATGGAGGTCAGTTTTCCCCTTCGATGCGGCCGATAAGGTATTCAAGGAGGAGAACGGCCGCCTCGTCCGGAACGGCATTACGTCGTCGAACAACGGCGACTCGAATTATAACGATGGCAAACCCCTCAACCATTATTTCGGCCTCTCCATGTCGTCGCGCTTCGTGCAGCCGAAGGATGGCAAAACGAATGCTGACAAGCCCATGACCTTTGAGTTCGCCGGCGACGATGACGTCTGGGTGTTCATTGACGATGTCCTCGTGGGCGACATTGGCGGCATCCACACCAGTGCTAAGCTGACCATTGACTTCCAAACGGGCGTGATTAAGGTTAACGATTCCCCAGACGGCACGCTGTTAAGCAAGTTCCAGGAAGCGAAGCGGGATACTACTAAGGGCTTCACTGGCAGCACCTTCGCTAACGACACCAGCCACACGCTCAAGTTCTTCTACTTGGAGCGTGGCGCCACCGACTCCAACATGAAGCTCAAGTACAACCTCGTGACGGTTCCCGAGTCCGACATTATCAAGTTCGACCAAGATGGCGGTCTGGTGGAGGGCGCTCAGTTCGCGCTGTACAAGACAGACGAGAACTTCACTGACACGACCGCTAATCGGGAAAACCTACTTGGCTCCGGCACCACGGACGCGGATGGACAACTGACGCTCAGGAATGTCAATGACAACGGCGTCATCAACTTCGACGATCTAGGTCACCAGTACTACCTCCTGAAGGAAACGGGGGTGCCCAAGGGATACCGCTCGAGTCTCACGGCGACGGATGGCAGCATGCAGTTCGAGTATGTGCCCACGAGCGACAAGAATGGCGCGGGCGGCGTCATCATCAACCGCGGCGGTATGGACAAGGACAGCGTCGTGTGGAAGAACGGTGCGTTCGCTGGCGCGAAGGAGACCATCACCGCGCCGTCGACCGTGTACCAGGCGGACGATGACTCGATGGAGCCAGGCAATACTGTTGACATGAAGCGCGGCACCCTGTTCGCAGTAGTTTTCAAGCGCGATAAAAGCAAGAACGCCTGGCACGCCGTGTCGGGCGACCCGACGAAGGGGTATACCCTCGCCAAAGACCAGGGCAAGGCCGGCGCCATCGAGGCGGCGAAGGCGGAACCGCATGTCTTCACGCTTAACACAAGCGGCCAATATCAGGTGGAGATTCCATACATGCCCGGCGACATCTCCAAGTACTACTACCTGCTGAGCGGTGATGCCCGCAAGGATGCCGAGTACACGGTGGCCATCTACCACACAACGGCGAGCTCTATCGCCGACGCGAATACGGACAACACGGTCCATGTGTTCAGTGATGACCTCCCCGGTGACCAGGTGAACTTTAAGCGGCAGTTCGCCACGAGCCTGCTCGTCACGAACATCCAGAATCGCCTGTTCGTGCAGAAGACCGATACCGAGGGCAAGCCCGTTGACGGGGCGACGTTCGGCTTGTACAAGGCCGATCAGGTGACGACGGACGAGAGTGGCAAGGTCGTGCTCAAGGGTGAGCAGACCCCCTATGACACCCTGAAGACGAGGTCGGTCGATAGCCCGGTTCCGCTCGAAGGTGCGGGCATATTCCCGAATACGAGCGATGATAAGAGTCCGCTCGTGAAGGGAGCCTACTTCCTAAAGGAGTTCTCGGCGCCCGAGGGCTTCCTGCTTAACGACACGCTCACCAAGGTGATTGTGGACGATTACGGCGTCCATGCCGATGCTGGTACGGACGATGACGGCGTCTCGACGTTCGTGGGCCCGGGCGCGCTCATGAAGAGTCTGGGCCAGTTTGGCGCAGAGGGCGACATCGACAACACACTCACGTGGATCAAGGGTATGCGGCAGACATCGGATGGCGTGACCGATGGCGGTAATCTTTCGTGGAGCGATGTCGATTCCGCCGGTGCCGGCGACACGGTACACCTCAAGTACGGCGCCAACGGACGTATCTACCAGTATGGGCCCACCAAGGCGGGCGAACCCTACCGCCTGGAGACCGAGACGGGCTGGATACGTATGGGCATCACGCAGGATGAACCTGGTGTCACTAATGCGAAGGGCGCCCGCGCCGACCTGGGCGACATGAACCTGAACGCGCTGTTCACGGGCGCCACCTGCGTGCGCGTGGCGAACGAACGCGAGGCGAGCCTCGAGGTGACGAAGAAGGTTGCCCTGCCCGATGGCCTGACGGGCAATAAGGACGCGGAGTTCACCTTCAAGTTCACCGTGCCCGAGGGGAAGACCTACAAGGCTGCAGTGTTCAAGAACGCTGGGGCCGGAAAGCAAGCCGGCGACGTGTTCGATTTGAAGAACGGCGACACCCATGCTATCAAGGCCGACGAGACGATTCGCGTGTACGGTCTTGGCGAGGGCGACGAGTACGCGGTGCAGGAGCTGACCGGCGCAGACAAGATGCCCGCGGGCTATAAGCTGACCGGCCGCAAGCAGGGTACCACGAATCTGACCGGCGCAGGCGATAGTATCACCGGTGAGATCGAGAAGCAAAAACCCGACGGCACGTTGGCCGAAGCCAACAAGCTGGTGTTCACAAACACCTACAAGGCGGAAGCTAGCGACGAACTGACCCCGCAGGTAACGAAGAAGGTCTCCGGTGTTGAGAGCACGGAGAAGGCGTTCTCGTTCACGCTGACCGCCACGGAAGAGACGCAGAAGCAGATCGATGATGATGACCTCAAAGTCTCGGATGCTCTGGCGGGCAATGAGCATGCCGAGTCCAAGGCCACGAGTGGCAAGATCATCAAGGACAAGGGCCAGACGGTCGACTTCTCCGGCATGAAGTTCAACAAGGCCGGTACGTACACGTTCACGCTCACCGAGGCGCACGACGCCGACGACGACGCGGCGGTGGACGGCGTGCAGAACTCCGGCTGGACGATGGACGCCTCGACCTATACCGTCACGGTGAGGGTCGAGGATAAGAACGCCAAGCTGACTGTCACAGGCGTGACGGTGGAGAAGAGCGGCGATGACAAGCGCGAGACGCTTGAGGTCAAGAACGGCAAGGTGAACCTCGCCACCTTCACCAACAGCTATGCTGCGAAGGGTTCCGTGACCCTGGCGGCGAAGAAACGCTTTACGGGCGGTGCGCTCGCGGGGAACGACTTCTCGTTCGCTCTGTACAAGGGTGACAAGGCGGAAGGCACGCCCATTGAGACCGTCACGAACGACGAGAAGGGCAACATTACCTTCCAGCCCATCAACTACACCGAGGCAGGTGACCACGACTACGCCATCAAGGAGGTGAAGGGCGCCGACCCGACCGTCGTCTACGACGCGAAGGACGTGAAGGTCCACGTCAAGGTTACCGATAACAAGAACGGCACGCTGGGCGCAACCGTCACCTACGGCGGCGATGAGGCCGTGCCGACCTTCACCAACGTAAAGCCGACGACGGACGTTACCGTCGAGGCCAAGAAGGCCCTCGCGGGCAAGGAGCTGACGGACGGCGCGTTCGCCTTCGGCCTGTACCAAGGCGACACGTCCACGGGTAATCCCGTCAAGATCGTCCAGAACGACAAGGAGGGCAAGATCAATCTTGCCCTCACCGGTCTGACCATCGGCGAGTACGACTACAAACTCAAGGAGGAGAACGTCGGTGCCGATCCGACTATCACCTACGACACCAAGGCGGTGAAGGTTCACGTCTCGGTGAAGGCGGAGGGCGACAAGGCGAAGGCGACCGTCACCTATGACGGCAAGAACGATGCCCCGACCTTCACTAACAAGTACCAGCCCGCCGAGACCTCGGTGGCGCTCACGGCGAAGAAGGCCTATGTGAAGTCCGACAACACGCAGGCCACGCTCAAGGGCGGCGAGTTCACCTTCGACCTGTACGAGGGCGACCTGACGGCTGAGCAGCTGAAGGGCAAGCAACCCATCCGGAGCGCCAAGAACAGCGAGGACGGCACCGTCACCTTCCCGGCCATCGACTACACCAAGGCCGGCGAGTACAAATACACCGTCGCGGAACAGGAGGGCGACCTGTCCCACGTGACCTACGACGCTACGGTGCACCATGCCGTGGTGAAGGTCATGGACAATGCCGGCAAGCTGGACGCCGCTGTTACCTACGATGGTGACAAGGCCAATGCCCCCACCTTCACGAACACCTACACCGCAAAGGGATCCGTGGAGCTGACGGCGACCAAGATCGTTGCGGTCGCGCCGGGCTTCACGCACGACACCAAGCTGAAGGGCGGCGAATACACGTTCGAGCTGAAGGACGCCGACGGCAAGGTGCTCGGCACCACGACGAACAAGGCCGATGGCACGGTGAAGTTCACGCGCAAGTTCACGCTCTCCAACCTGGGCGGCGCTGCGAGCAAGGACTTCACCTACACCATCGCGGAGAAGCCGGGCACGGAGCCGGGCATGGTCTACGACACCCATGCGCTCATCTACAAGGTGACGGTCGCGGACGATGGCACCGGCTCGCTGACGGCCACACCGCAGGTAACGAGTGGAGACAAGACCTTCACGAACACGTACCACCCGAAGGAGACCTCGGTAACGCTCAAGGCGACGAAGCGCTTCACGGGTGGCGAGCTCGCAGGGGGCGACTTCACGTTCCAGCTGCTCGACAAGGATGGCAACGTGATCCAGACCGTCCAGAATGACAAGGACGGCAAGGTCGCCTTCCAGGCAATCAGCTACGACACGCCGGGCGATCACGACTACACCATCAAGGAGGTTGCCGGCAACGACCCGACCGTCGTGTACGACACGAAGGACGTGAAGGTCCACATCAAGGTCTCCGATGAGAAGGGCGAGCTAAAGGCGACCGCCACCTACGACGGCGAGGCCGACGTTCCGACCTTCACCAACTCGAAGCCGACGACGGACGTTACCGTCGAGGCGACGAAGATCCTCACGGGCAAGGACCTGACGGCCGACGCGTTCACCTTCGGCCTGTACGACCAGGCCGACAACGAGGTCGCCAAGGGCACCAACGACCGGGGCGGCAAGGTCGAGCTGGCCGTCAAGAACCTGAACCTGGGCGAGTACGACTACACGCTCAAGGAGGAGAAAGCCGGCCAGACCGTCGACGGCGTGGCCTACGACGCCAAGGAAGTCAAGGTCCACGTCAAGGTAGAGCAGAACCAGGGCGACAACAACAAGACGAAGGTGACCGTCACCTATGACGGTGCCGCTACGGCTCCCACCTTCAACAACACCTACGACGCAAAGGGTTCCGTAATCCTGACGGCGACCAAGACCATCAAGGTTGCGGACGGCTTCGACCACACGACGAAGCCCGCGGACGGCGAGTTCACCTTCGACCTGAAGGACGCTGCCGGCAACGTGCTCGACACCGCGAAGAACGATGCAAACGGCAAGGTCAGCTTCACGCGCGAGTTCCAGCTCTCCGACTTGGACGGCGCCGCGAGCAAGGACTTCACCTACACCATCGTGGAACAGTCGGGCACGGAGCCGGGCATGGTCTACGATACCCATGCGCTCACCTACAAAGTAACGGTTAAGGACGACGGGACGGGCACGCTGAACGCGAAGGCGATCGTTACGAGCACATCAGGCCCGGAGACCTTCACCAACAACTACCAGCCGGCCGCGACCGGTCTGGCTCTCGGTGCGCAGAAGAGGTACGTGAAGAAGGACGACAACACGCCGATCGTACTCAAGGGCGGCGAGTTCACCTTCGATGTGTACGAGGGCAACCTGACGGCTGAGCAGCTGAAGGGCAAGCAGCCCATCCAGACCGCTGAGAACGGCGAGGACGGAAGTGTTAACTTCGACGCCTTCTCCTACGCGAAGCCGGGCACGCACGAGTACACCATCGTGGAGCGGAAGGGCGACCTGGCCTACGTGACCTACGACGATACGGTGCACCACGCCGTGGTGAAGGTCGTGGACAACGCCGGCGCGCTGCGGGCGAGCGTTGCCTACGACGGCAAGGACGCCACGAAGCCCACCTTCACCAACGCCTACAAGGCACAGGCGACGGTCTCCGGCGCGATCGCCCTCACCAAGAGCGTTGACGTGCACGGCGGCAGCTACCAGATGAAGGCGGGAGACTTCGCGTTCGAGCTGGTGGGGCCCGACGGCAAGGTGCTTCAGACCCAGAAGAACGACGCCGACGGCAAGGTTGCCTTCGACGAGCTGACCTTCGACCATGCGGGCACCTTTATCTACACGGTCCGCGAGGTGCGGCCGACGGACGACGCGCCGGGCGTGCCGGGCGTGACCTACACCGGCAAGACGTACACCCTGACCTACGTGGTGAAGGACAACAACGACGGCAAGCTGGTGGTGGAGAGCTCCACGGTGATGCCGAGCGAGGGTACCGAGAACGGCGTCACCCCCAACACCATGACGTTTACGAACAGCTACCAGCCGGGCGCGACCTCCTACCAGATCTCTGGCACCAAGGTGCTTGAGAATGCCGACCCGTCCACCACGCGGACGCCCGCCGATGGCGAGTTCACGTTCGCGCTGATTGACGTGGCCACGGGGCAGGAGATCGACCGGACCAAGAACGTGGGTAAGGCGTTTACCTTCAAGGCCATCTCGTACACTGCGACTGGTTCGCATGCGTACCAGGTGAAGGAGGTTGCGGGCCAAGATGGCACCATCACTTACAGCGATGCGGTGTTGGATGTGACGGTGAGCGTGACCGACGACGGCAGCGGCCAGCTGACCGCGACGGCGAACAAGACGGCTGCGGATCTGACCTTCACCAACACCTACACGCCGACGGCAACGACGGCGACGATTACCGGAACGAAGGCTCTGACCGGCCGCGACTTGGCCGAGGGTGAGTTCTCCTTCGACCTGAAGGACGCCGACGGTAACGTGGTGCAGACGGTGCAGAACGGCGCCGACGGCACGTTTGGCTTCGCGCCGCTGCAGCTGGACAAGGTGGGGACGTACGTCTACACCGTGTCCGAGCGGGCAGGGGCGACGGCGAACGGCGTCACCTACGACACGACGGTCTTTACCGCGACGGTGACGGTGACGGAGAATGCGGAGACGCACGCGCTGGAGGCACAGGTTGCCTACAGCAAGGGCGGCAAGGCTGCGGATGCGGTGGCATTCAGCAACAGCTACGCGCCGGCCGCGACTGAGGTGAAGCTGGGGGCCTCCAAGGTGCTGAGCGGCGAAGACCTTAAGGAAGGGCAGTTCTCCTTCCAGCTGAAGGATGCCGACGGCAAGGTGCTGCAGACCGCCAAGAACGCGGCGGACGGCACGGTGGGCTTCGAGGCGATCTCGTACGACAAGCCCGGGACGTACGTCTACAGCATCTCCGAGGTGGACGACGGTCAGAAGAACGTGACGTACGACGCGGCCGAGCACCGGGTAACGGTGACGGTGACGGACGACGGTGCGGGCCATCTGGTGGCGACGGTAACCTATGACGGCGACGTGGCGCCGGTGTTCAAGAACACGTACACGCCGCCGACCACCCCGCCAGTCAACCCGCCGACGAATCCTCCGAGCAAGCCGCCGGTGCCGAAGGAGGAGAAGCCGGGTCTGCCGAATATGGGCGATACCAGCTTGTCGCCGATGGCCCTGGGTGGCATCGCGGGCGGCGCGGTGGTGCTGATCGCCGCAGGCGTAATCCTGCGGCGCCGGAACCGGTAGCTGCGGCGGCCGAGAAGGGCTTTGATTGAGGGCGGGTGGTCGCAGGGCGCGGCCGCCCGCCCTTTTCGGTGAAAGGCTATGTTAGCCCGCCGTTTGCACGCGATTATGATTCTGCAGCTCCTAAGCGCGCCGCGCCCTCTAGAAGTCCGGAAAAGCTGCACAAAGCGGCTATCTGGACCCGGAAAAGCTGCAAATCTAGGCCAAATACACCCGGAAAAGCTGCAAAAGTTGGTAAAATCCATCCTGAAAAGCTGCAAACAGCAGGTGAAGGATGGTGCGTAGTGTGCTGAAGCGAAAGATGCTCGACACCCTCCGTTCGTGGCGGGCGGAAAAGGGCGCCGAATGCCTTCTCATCAAGGGCGCGCGACAGGTTGGCAAGTCGTACATCGTCGCCGAGTTCGGGCGGCAGGACTACGAAAGCTTCATCTCCATAGACTTCATTGGGTCCCCGGACCTTAAGCGGGTGTTCGATGGCCCAATCGATGCCGACTCGATCTACCGGCAGATATCGCTCGTCGTGCCCGGCGTGCGCTTTGTTCCAGGACGAACGCTTCTTTTCCTCGACGAGATTCAGGAGTGCCCGCGTGCTCGCGCTGCGCTTAAGTATCTCGCTCTCGACGGCAGGTGCGATGTCGTTGCGTCGGGCTCGCTTCTGGGCATTCGGTTCAAGGAGGAGGCTGCGCTCGCCTCCATTCCCGTTGGGTACGAGCGAGAGGTCGAAATGGGCCCCCTCGATTTTGAGGAGTACCTTTGGGCACGCGGGTATGGGGAGGACGATATCGCCAATTTGCGGAAATACTATGAGTCGTTGATACCCGTGCCCGTTGCGGTGAATCAGAAGATGATGCAGATGCTGCGCGAGTACCTCGCGGTCGGCGGTATGCCTGCGGTGGTGGACGCCTTTGCGCGGACGGGCAACTTCGCCGTTGCTTTCGACGAGCAAAGCAGGCTGCTCGCCTCGTATCTCGACGACGTGGCTCGATACGCGCAAGCCCCCGAGCGCGTGCGTGCGCGGGCGTGCTTTGAATCGTTGCCGCGCCAGCTCGCAAAGGAGAATACGAAGTTCCAGTATTCCGTGGTCGAGAACAGGGGAACGGCGCGCAAATTTGGCTCGTCCGTGGATTGGCTCGTGGGAGCAGGTATGGTGCGACGGTGCCAGTCGGTGAGCGCCGCCCAATTCCCTCTTGCCGCCTATGAAGATGGGACGAAGTTTCGCCTCTATGCCGCCGATACGGGCGTGCTCATGGCCATGTACGGCTTTGAAATGCTGGAAGCGGTGGTGAACAACAAGCTCGCGGGTCCCATGAAAGGCGGCCTCTACGAGAACCTGGTCGCCTGCATGCTTTCGGCGCGGGGTGTGGCTCTGCGCTATTGGCGGTCGCAGAAGGGCGATAGGGAAATAGAGTTTCTCGTCGACTCGCCCGACGCGAGCGTTGTGCCCATTGAGGTGAAGGCCTCGCGCGGATCTACGGTATCGCTCAACGACATGCTCGAGCGGCAGGACGTGAACCTTGGGTACAAGCTGATAGACGGCAACGTCGGCCGAGACGGCAAAAAGGTGACGCTTCCGTTATATATGGCCATGTTCTTAAAGTAGAGCCTTACGTTGGCGGACTGACCCTGTGTCACATTCCGTGCGGGTTATATGCAGGTTTGCCTGCGCACGCTATCATGTATGGGTTAGACCGCAATTATGTACCCCATACGCGAAGGGATGCGCATGTATCTGAAGATCGACATGTTCTAGCCGGGCTTACCCCAGCAGTGGCGCCGTGCGCCCCATCAACTCTGCCGATTTTCACCTTCACGCACATAAAGGAGTCCCGCCATGCGCGACAAGCTCGAAAAGATCATCAAGGCCTACGAGGAGCTCGAGAAGAAGCTTTCTGACCCGGCCGTCGCCTCCGATATCAAGGAGTTCACGCGTCTCAACAAGGAGTACGCGCACCAGTCCGACCTCATTGCCGCCTCGCGCGAGTACATCGGCGCGCTCGATGACATCGAGGCTGCCAAGGAAATGCTGCACGATACCATCGATGCCGATGAGAAGGAGATGCTCCAGATGGACATCTCCGAAAACGAGGCCAAGCTTCCCCAGCTCGAGGAAGACATCAAGTACATGCTCATCCCGAGCGACCCCAACGACGACAAGAACACCATCGTCGAGATCCGCTCCGCCGCCGGTGGCGACGAGGCGGCCATCTTCGCCGGCGACCTGTACAAGATGTATCAGCGCTTTTGCGAGTCGCGCGGCTGGAAGACCACCGTGCTCGATTCCAGCCCCAGCGAGGCCGGCGGCTTTAAGTCCATTGAGTTCAAGGTCGAGGGCGACCGCGTTTACTCCGTCATGAAGTTCGAGTCCGGCGTGCACCGCGTCCAGCGCGTCCCCAAGACCGAGTCCCAGGGCCGCATTCAGACCTCCACGGCTACCGTAGCCGTGCTTCCCGAGGCCGAGGAAATCGACGTCCAGATCAACCAGTCCGACCTGCGCATCGACACCTACTGCGCCTCCGGCCCTGGCGGTCAGTGCGTTAACACTACCTACTCCGCCGTGCGTATCACCCACTTGCCCACCAACACCGTGGTGCAGTCGCAGGAACAGCGTTCCCAGATCCAGAACCGCGAGGTCTGCATGCAGATGCTGCGCGCCCGTCTGTACGAGATGGAACTCGAGAAGCAGCAGGCAGAGCTCGGTGCCGAGCGCCAAAGCCAGATCGGCCACGGCAACCGTTCCGAGAAGATCCGTACCTACAACCAGCCCCAGGACCGCGTGACCGATCACCGCATCGGTTTCAACTCCACCTATAACGGCGTCCTTCTGGGCGACCAGCTCGGCACCGTCATCGAGGCGCTCGCCGCCGCCGAGCGAGCCGAGAAGCTGGCCCAGGCTGTTTAGTAGGTTACGCGGTTTTCCAAACCGCGTAACAGCTCGACGCTGCAAACGCCCCTAAGCGGCAATCTGACGTTCAATCGTCGGTCGCGTACCAAAGTACGCTTCCCTCCTCTTTCACGTCACCTTGCTCGCTTAGGGGCGTTTTCGCTGACTTATGCTCAACCTGCGGCGTCTTAGAGGTAGCCATTGGGGACGTTCTTAAACGGCTAGGTTGGGCTTATTGCTTTGAGGTGTTATTCAATCGGTTTTGATGGCCTTTAGGCTGTTTGCCTGCTTAAAGCAATTAACGGTGTGCATCTGCTATTGAAAATATTGCGCAAAAAATCGTCCAAGAAGTCGCGGGGCCCTTTTTGGTGCGTCGCTCGTCAAGTGATGTGGCAAGCGTTTGGTTAGATATTGGTCAGTTTTGGGGCAACCTTGCCAAAAGCTTGACGGATGCAGATTTAGACGTCGACGAATGAACACTCTAGGCGGGCTCCAAGCAAAATTCTGGGCTGATTCTCGATAATCGCTTCCAATCGTCCCTTGTCGCGTGCCGCCCTCGCTTACAATCTGCTCCGACATTCGCGCGCCGCCCGGCGCTTAAGAGGGGAGGACCCCATGGCAAACGAGATCTGGACCATCAAGCGTTGTCTCGAGTGGACCAAGGAGTACCTGGCCGAGCGCGGCGAGGAGCATCCCCGTCTTTCTGCCGAGTGGCTGCTGTGCGCGGCCACGGGCCTGGCGCGTATCGACTTGTATATGCGCATGGACGAGACGCTCGACGCATCGCAGCTCGAGACCATGCACGCGGCGGTCGTCCGTCGCGCGAAGGGCGAGCCGCTGCAGTACATCACCGGTAGCACGCAGTTTCGCATGATCGACGTCGCGTGTGCCCCCGGCGTGCTCATCCCGCGCCCCGAGACTGAGATGCTCGTCGAAGAAGTCCTGAACTACCTGGATGCCGAGGTGTTGAGCCCCGAGGTCGCCGCCCGCCAGCGCGTGGAGCTGCCTTGGAACGATGAGGTCGAACAGGCTCGCAAAGCCGAGGCGGCGCTGGCCGACGAGCGCGCGACCGCCGAGCGCCGTGCTGCCAACCTGACGGCCGCCGATGAGGCTGCGCTGGGTAGCGATGTGCTCGGTAGCCGCGCCTATGCCGAGGAGCTTGCCGATCGCGAGGCCGAGGAAGCCGCCGCGCAGGCGGCAGAAGCAGAGGCCATGGAAACCCCCGAGCCCGAGCTCGACGAATACGGTATCGCCATTGAGGGTGCCGACCAGGAGACGGCTTCAGCTCAGGATGCCGCTGCGCCTGCCCCAGCCGAGCCCCGCACTGCCCGCGTTCTCGAGGTCGGTTGCGGCACGGGCTGCATCTCGCTCTCGCTTGCCTGGGAGCGTCGCGGCCACGTCACCTGCACTGCTACCGATATCGAGCCGCGCGCTATCGACCTTGCTGGCAAAAACCGCGATGCGCTTGGCCTCACGTCAGATGAGGTTGCCTTCAACCTCACCAACCTGGTGAGCTCCATTCCCCACGACGAGTGGGGCACCTTTGACGTACTCGTCTCCAACCCGCCCTACATCCCCACCGATGTCATGCGCTCGCTGCCGCACGAGGTCAAGGACTTTGAGCCCGATCTGGCGCTCGAGGGCGGTGCCGACGGCCTCGATATCTTCCGCCGTCTGCTCAACGCGGCGCCCTACATGCTGCGCGCCGGCGGCCTCTTTGCCTGCGAGCTCTACGAGGGTGCGCTCGACGCTGCGGCCGAGCTCTGTCGCCAGGCAGGCCTTTCGGACGTGCGTATCGTCCACGACCTCACCGATCGTCCCCGTATCGTCCGAGCCATCGTCACCGAGCCCAAGCAGCGCATTTAAGCTGAACTAATAGACATTTGCTCAAGTTTGCTCTTGCAATATACCGTAAAACTTCTACTATAGAAGGAGAAAGGTATGTCAAATCAGCTGCATCGGTACCGTATCGTGCTTGATTACATTTTGAACCTTGGCTTGATGAGCAGGATGAAGCTACGCTGAAGCAGATTTATGCAGACCTTTTGGTGCTCGAGAAGGAAGGTCCCAGCCTTGGTCGTCCACTGGTTGACCGTGTCAAGGGCTCGAAGCTTCATCATTTAAAGGAGCTGAGAGTGACTTCATGTGGTGGGCAGGTGATCCGCATCCTCTTCGCCTTTGACCCCAAGCGCCAGGCGGTATTGCTATTGGCGGGTGATAAGTCGCGAGCGGGATCGTCAAGGGCAAAATGGAACGGCTGGTATGCGATCAACATTCCAAAGGCCGAGCAAATATACCGTCGCCACGTAAGGAGGCTCGATCGAGATGGAACTGCATGAGTATATGGAATCTCGCGGGATAACACGCGACTCCATTACCGCCGAGCAGGAGAGGACTCGCGATCGTATCGAAGCCTATAAGCTTGCTCAGATTCGCAGGCTAAAAGATCTAACACAGGCGTCGGTCGCCCAATCGATGGGCGTTTCTCAAAAACGCGTATCCGAGCTCGAGCGTGGGGAATTGGGTTCGATGAGGCTTGACACGCTGAGCAGGTACGCAGAGAGCCTCGGCGGAAAACTGGTTGCAAGCATCGAGTTTCCCGATCGTACCGTTACGCTTGCGCGCTAAAAATCTTCAATTAACCCCCTCACTTTCACCGACTACTAGAGCCGCTCACCAAACCAACATGCGCTCTGGGCAAATAGGTTGAACGTTTCGTGCGAGAATGCCCCACAGTAAACAAACTTGCACCAGAGCGTAAGGGGCTGGCATACACATGCAGACGGTCTATCGGGTATACGAGGGAGCGCGCGAGCCGCATCGGCTTGCAGTCGAGCGCACGGCCGAGCTACTCGGTCGCGGCGGCCTGGCGCTTATTCCAACCGAGACGGTCTACGGTGTTGCCGTGGCGGTCAACGCTTTCTCGGATGCCGTTCCACAAGATACAAGTGAGCCTCTGCCGTGGCCGCGCGATCCGCAGGCCACCGTCAACGGCGCCGCGGTCCCTGCACTCGGTACCGGCTATCGTCGTATCTTTACTCTCAAGCAGCGCGAGCTCACCCAAACGGTTGCCTGGCTGGTCGATGATGCCGAGGCACTCGACCGCTATGGCGTGGATATTCCCAATGAGGCCCGCGTGCTCGCCCGACGATGCTGGCCGGGCGCCCTGACTATCGTGGTCAAGGCGGCCCCCTGCGTGCCGACCTTTATGCGCGCCGCCGACGACACGGTGGCACTTCGCGCTTCGGCCTCGCCCGTGGTGCAAGCGCTCATCCGCACCTGCGGCAGCCCTCTTGCCTGCACTAGCGCCAACACGCATGGCGCGCCCGCGCCGGCAAGTTTTGTCACGGTGGAGGAGCGCATCCTGGAGGGGGTCGATGTGGCTGTCGACGCCGGTGAGACCCCGTGTCGCGACGCCTCAACCATCGTGTCGTTCCAGCACGGCGGGCTCCAGATCCTGCGCCAAGGCGCACTTCCCGCATCAGAGATCGAGCGGGTCCTGTCCGACCCGATGCAATAGAAAGGTGTAAGCGATGACGTTGAATCTGGGCAGCCTGGGCATGGAAGATGCCTCGTTTGACTTTGGCGGTTCCTACATCATGGCGCTCGACTGCGGCACCACCTCGGTACTTGCGACCATCGTCGACGAGTACGGATGCATCGTCGCGCAGGCACGTCGCAGCGTCAAAACGAGTTTTCCGCGTCCCGGTTGGGTGGAGCAAGACCCCATGACGGTCCTTGCCAGCCAGATTGCCGTCATGATGGAGGTCCAGTTTAAGAGCGGCATCCATTCCGATCGCATCGCCGCCATCGGCATCTCCAACCAGCGCGAGACCACGGTGGTCTGGGACCGCGTGAGCGGCCAGCCCATCTATAACGCCATCGTATGGCAGTGCCGTCGTACCGCGCCGGTGATCGACGCGTTGGTTGAACAGGGTTGCGAGGAGCTGGTGCGCTCCCGCACGGGACTTACGCTTGACCCGTATTTCTCGGCCTCCAAGGTGCAGTGGATTCTCGACAACGTCGACGGCGCACGCGAGAGCGCGGCGGCGGGCGACCTCATGTTTGGCACCATCGACACCTGGCTCATCTACAACCTCACCGGCGGCCAGGTCTTTGCCACCGACTACACCAATGCCAGCCGCACGGCACTCTTTAATATCCATACGCTCGATTGGGACGACGACCTGCTGGCGCTCTTTGACGTTCCACGTTCCATGATGCCCGAGGTTCGCTGGAGCTCGGGCGACTACGGCCGCGTCGCGAGCGACATCATGACCAACATGCCGCCCATCATGGGTGTGGCGGGCGACCAGCAGGCATCGCTATTCGGTCACTGCTGCTTCTATCCCGGCCAGACCAAAAACACCTATGGCACGGGCTGCTTTATGCTCATGAACACCGGCGACGAGATCGTCGAATCCAAGAATGGCCTGGTCTCCACCATCGGTATCGCTGCGGACGGCAAAGTCAGCTATGCGCTCGAGGGTTCTATCTTTGCCGCCGGCTCAACCATGAACTGGCTGCGCAACAACATGGGCATCATCTCGAGTGTGAGCGAGTCCGCGCAACTCGCCGCTTCGATCAACGACAACGAGGGCTGCTACTTCGTCCCCGCCTTCGCTGGCCTGGGTGCTCCCTGGTGGGACCCGCATGCCCGCGGTATCGTGTGCGGTCTGACCGGCGCCTCGAGCCGTGCGACCATCGTACGTGCCGCCTGCGAATCCATGGCATATCAGAGCTACGACGTGCTGCGCGCCATGGAGCAGGACGTGGGGCTTTCGATTGAGCGCCTGTCTGTCGATGGCGGTGCCTCGCGCAACGAGTTCATCATGCAATTCCAGGCCGACCTGCTGGATATCCCCGTGCTGCAATGCGAGACGGTGGAGACCACGGCAATCGGTGCCGCGTACTTGGCGGGTCTTGCCGTCGGCTATTGGGAAGACCTTGAAGAGCTGGAGCAAAATGCCCAGATCGTTAGGACCTTCCTTCCCCATATGTCCGCCGAGCGTCGCGAGCAAAACCTTGCGGGCTGGCGTGATGCAGTCAAGCGCTCGCTCAGTACCGCACAGTAGGGCTGCGATGGGCTGCTCGATACAACAAACCGCTAAACTTATGCATGGCGTGCGGCGGCAACATTGCTGCGCGCCTTGTCAGCAAGGCCGTTTTGCGGCTGCAACGAAAGGGGCAATCAACCCATGACCGTCACCTACGATGCGTCCCGTGTGACGCTTGTCGATCATCCGCTCGTCCAGCACAAGCTGTCGATCCTGCGCGACAAAAACACCGGCACCAACCAGTTCCGCCAGCTCGTGCGCGAACTCGCGCTTTTTGACGGCTACGAGGCCATACGCGACCTGCCCATGGAAGACGTCGAGGTCGAGACCCCCATCACTACCGCCACGTTCAAACAGCTTGCCGGCAAGAAACTCGCCATCGTGCCCATCCTGCGTGCGGGCCTTGGCATGGTCGACGGTATCCTCGACCTGGTGCCCTCCGCTCGCGTGGGCCACATCGGCATGGAGCGCGACGAGGTCACCCACGAGCCGCACGAGTATTACTGCAAGATGCCCAAGGATATCGACCAGCGCATCTGCCTGGTCGTCGACCCCATGCTCGCCACGGGCGGTTCGGCCGAGATGGCCATCAGCTACCTGCGCGAGCGCGGTGTCAAGGATATCCGCATGCTGTGCATCGTCGCC
>JAIHVJ010000009.1 GCA_022720335.1 Collinsella sp. | reverse complement strand
CCGCAGCTCGGCATTGAGCACCTGGGCGACGCGCTCTGGGGTGGCAGTGTCGGTGAGCTCGCAGCCGCAACGCTCGCAAAAGAGCTCGGGGCGGTGGACAACCTCGGCGACGGGTTTGCCCAGTCCCGAGGCGCCGACGACCCAGACAACGTTTGCCGTGGCGGCGGGAATTACCGGCTCCCAGGCGGCATGCGCCTTGAGCGGGAGTCGCTTGCTGCCATCTGCCTCGGCCAACACATAGTCAAAGCGCTGCGCCAGCTCGTTGAGCGGCTCGGCGGGGGCGGAGAGCTTGCCTGTCTCCGGGTCCAAGATGCCTGCCTGGCAGATGCCTCCGCGTCCAAGGCCCGCGCAGGCCTCGCAGGTGCAACCGGGGACATGCGAGGCGCCCGGCTTCCAAGGCACGGCGTCCAGGCGACGATTCGACCCGTCCCATGGCACGCCGGCAACGGGAAGCATATGCGTGGTGGTGCAGAGGAGCACGCGGCCGCCAGCGCGCATGAGCTCAAGACCCAGCGTTTTGAGCAACGTCGACTTGCCGCCGCTGCCGATAATCGCGGTAATGTCCGGCTCGATCCTGAGCGCCGAGGCAAGATTGCCGCTAACCGTTTCCATCTGTTCACCGCCGTATAATACTGTGATAATAAATAATCATCAGAGTAGCGGTCGAGCCGCTTTTGCTCTGCTCAAACCGTAGCACAGGGAGGTGCCCCGGGAATGCTCGTTTATGTTCGCGGCGCCGGCGATATCGCCACGGGTGTCGCCGCTCGCTTGGTGCGCGCCGGCGTGTCGGTCGTTATGGCCGATATCGCGGTTCCCACGTGCATCCGCCGCACAATCAGTTTTTGCGAGGCTATTCGCCTGGGCGAGGTCCAGGTCGAGGGCATTCGCGCTCGCTTGGCGCAGACGCCGGCAGAGGCGCTCGAGATTACCCAAGCGGGGGATGTTGCCGTCGTGGTGGACCCTCAGGCCAAGATGCTCGATGAGCTTAAACCCGCGGCTGTGGTCGACGCGATTTTGGCCAAGCGCAACCTGGGCACCACGCGCGACATGGCGCCTACCGTCATCGCCGTGGGGCCGGGCTTTACCGCGCCGGTCGATTGCGACGCCGTGGTCGAGACCATGCGCGGGCATTTTTTGGGCCGCGTCATTACCCAGGGCTCGCCCCAGCCCAACACGGGCGTGCCGGGCGTGATCGCCGGCTATGGCAAGGAGCGCGTTATCCACAGCCCCGCCGCCGGCGTGTTTCGGTCCGACCGCGCAATCGGCGACATCGTGAGCGCCGGAGACGTGATTGGCTACGCGGACGATACGCCCATGTGCACGCAGATCGATGGCTGTCTGCGCGGGCTTTTGGCGAACGGCGTGCAGGTGACTGAGGGCTTTAAATGCGCCGATGTCGATCCGCGTGGCGATGCCAGCTATATCAACTACATTTCGGACAAGGCGACGTCGGTCGGCGGCGGCGTGCTCGAGGCACTCGCTATGCTCACCGATATCTTTAGAGGATAGAAGGCGGCAATGGAAAAGCTCGATGTTGTGAATGCGGCGCTTGTCGCCCTGCGTGCTGGCGAGACGTGCGAGCTCGTGGTCGTAGCCGGCACGGCGGGGTCGTCGCCGCGCGGCGTGGGCGCCTGGATGGCCGTCTTTGCCGACGGTAGCCAGGCGGGCACCATCGGCGGCGGCAAGATCGAGCTCTTTGCGCTGGACGAGGCGCGCGAACTCCTGAGCGCGGGACAGTCGCGTCTGGTCCGCTACACCATGGGCGGCGAGAACTCCGATACCGGCATGATCTGCGGCGGAGCCATCTGCCTGTGCTACCTACATCTGGATGCGACTCAGGCACCGTTGTTCCAGGAAATTGCCGACGTCTTGGTCTATCGGCGCATCGGCGACTTCGTCATCGACTTTGAACCGTTTATCGCGAGCGCGCTCGAGGGCGATGTGGCCGAGTACCATGGCGAGGCATCGCGCCATACCATTGCGGGCTGCCCCGGGCTTTCACTGGTGGAGGAGGGGAGTAACGTCACCTACACTAACGCCGCCTCCGAGATTCCCGCGGCGCACGTCGAGACGCTCTGCCCCGAGGGCCTGACCTACATCTTTGGCTGCGGACACGTGGGCGCCGCGACGGCGCGCGTGCTCACGGCGGCGGGCTTTGCCGTCGTGGCCTGCGATGACCGCCCCGGCACGTTGACGCCCGAATGGGTGCCCGGTGTCTACGATCGTCGCCTGGTCGATTACAAGAACCTGAGCGAGCTGTGTCCCATCGGTCCGCGCGACTTGGTGGTCGTCGCCACGGCGGGTCACAAGTCCGATATCGACGTGGTGATTCAGGCCATGCGTGCCAAGCCTGCCTACCTGGGCTGTCTGGGTTCGCGCCGCAAGACGGCCTTTGTGCGCGCTCGCCTGGAGCAGGAGGGCTTCACGCAGGACCAGATCGACGGGCTGCACCTTCCGATCGGCGTTGCCATCGAGGCCGAGGACCCCGAGGAGATCGCCATCTCCATCGCCGCCGAGATGATCCACCTGCGCCGCACCAAACTCGTCCCCCGCAAGCGCTAATCGCATCCCCACCAATTAAGTTGCGGTGAAATACGGATTGTTTAAGCCTGTTAGGCCGCCCAACAGTCCCTATTTCACCGCAACTGCTTTTTGGGATCCATTTGTGCGGGGGAGTTGTGGAGTTGTGCAGGCAGACGAGGTTTTTCTGGAAATACGCTCCCGATGCGCGTATAGTACCGATTGTTTTGTCGGCTCCTGCTGTGTCGAGTCCAAACCGCGAAATGCCATGAGCGGCGCGGATGCAGCCAGGAGGCACGAGGACAACCCATCGTGGCCACGCCCCGTGCTTAAAACCCCAAGAAGGAGTGAACAATGGCAGAAGAGAAGTATGTGCCGCGTCTGAAGACCAAGTACAACAACGAGGTCAAGCAGCAGCTTCAGGACAAGTTTCAGTACGAGAACGTCATGATGATCCCCAAGTTTGAGAAGATCGTCGTGAACATGGGTGTCGGCGAGGCCGCTACCGATTCCAAGGCCATCGACGGTGCCGTGCGCGACCTGCGCGCCATCACCGGCCAGCAGCCGATGATTACCCGTGCCCGCAAGTCCATCGCTACCTTCCGCCTGCGCGCTGGTATGCCGATCGGCTGCAAGGTTACCCTGCGTGGCGACCGTATGTGGGAGTTCTTCGATCGTCTGACCTCCGTCGCGATTCCCCGTATCCGCGACTTCCGCGGCATCTCCGCCAAGAGCTTCGACGGCCGTGGTAACTTCTCCATGGGCGTCACCGAGCAGCTCATCTTCCCCGAGATCGACTTCGATTCCGTCGATCACCAGCGTGGTATGGACATCACTTTCGTGACCACCGCCAACACCGATGAGGAGGCCAAGGCCCTTCTGGACGCCTTCGGTTTCCCGTTCAAGAAATAGGTTCACCTGCCCTATAAGCGCCGTTCCCACAAGGGGGCGGCGCTTGGGGCGAACAATACTCTATGTGAGGAGGATATAAGTGGCTAAGACATCGATGATCGTCAAGTGCAATCGCAAGCAGAAGTTCTCTACTCGTGAGTACACGCGCTGCCAGCGCTGCGGCCGTCCGCACTCTGTGTACCGCAAGTTCGGCCTGTGCCGTGTCTGCTTCCGCGAGCTTGCACTCAAGGGCGAGCTTCCCGGCGTTAAGAAGGCCAGCTGGTAAGTCACTACCAGCGTTTCAAGCATCAGTTTGGAACAGGGAAAACGCGCTAAAAAGGCTTTGCCGTTAAGGGCGGCGAAGAACCAAGAGCACGTGTTCATCAAGAACGAAGGAGAATCTGTATGAACCTTACAGACCCGATCGCAGATATGCTTACGCGCATCCGTAACGCTAACTCTGTGAACAAGGCCACGGTCTCCATGCCGAGCAGCAAGAAGCTCGTCGAGATCGCTCGTGTTCTGCACGAGGAGGGCTACATCGAGGGCTACGATGTCGAGGACACCGTTCCCCAGAAGACTCTGCACATCACGCTTAAGTATGGTCCCAAGAAGGCTAAGGTCATCAACGGCATCCGCCGCATTTCCAAGCCGGGCCTGCGTAAGTACACCGGCGTTGCCGACATGCCCCGCGTCCGCGGTGGCCTTGGTACCGCCATTATTTCCACCAGCCATGGCGTCATGACCGACCGCGATGCTCGCAAGCACAACGTCGGCGGCGAGATCATCGCTTACGTCTGGTAATTCGCTCGGTAGGTAGAAGGAAAGGAGATCACCGTGTCTCGTATCGGTAATAAGCCTGTCCAGATTCCCGCCGGAGTCGAAGTGGCAGTCAACGGCAACAACGTTGTCGTTAAGGGCCCCAAGGGCCAGCTCGAGCTCGATGTCTTTGAGAAGCTCGCTATCAACGTCGAGGACAACGTCCTCACCGTTTCCCGTCCCGACGACGAGCGTGAGACCCGTGCCCGCCACGGCCTCACCCGCGCCCTCATCCACAACATGGTTGTTGGCGTTTCCGAGGGCTTCGAGAAGAAGCTCGAGCTCGCCGGCGTCGGTTACCGCGTGCAGCAGAAGGGCAAGAACCTCGAGTTCTCCCTGGGCTTCTCGCACCCCGTGATCGTCGAGGCTCCCGAGGGCATCACCTTCGAGGTTCCCGACAACACCCACGTGAACGTCAAGGGTATCAACAAGCAGCAGGTCGGTCAGATCGCCGCTGAGATCCGCGGCCATCGTCCTCCCGAGCCTTACAAGGGCAAGGGTATCCACTACGTTGGCGAGCATATCCGCCGCAAGCTGGGTAAGGCCGCCAAGTAGTCGTAACCGACTCACTCGCATAAGACCAGCACCCCGTCAGGTGCTGGCAAGATCAACCTTTTTAGGAGTTTACGTATGAACAAGCATAAGGCGAAGCTGGAAGGCCTCAAGCGTCGTCAGCGTCGTGTTCGCGGCAAGGTCTCGGGTACCTCCGAGCGTCCGCGTCTTCGCGTGACCCGTACTAACGCCAACATCTATGCCCAGATCATCGACGACAGCAAGGGCTCCAGCCTGACGCTCGTCTCTGCCTCGACCCTCGAGGCCGAGTTCAAGGGCACCCACACCTCGAACAAGGAGGCTGCGGAGAAGGTCGGTCAGCTCGTTGGCAAGCGCGCCATCGAGGCCGGCATCACCAAGGTCGCCTTCGATCGCGGTGGCCGTATCTACCATGGCCGCGTCAAGGCCCTCGCCGACGGTGCTCGTGCCGCCGGTCTCGAGTTCTAGGAGGTATGTAGCACATGGCTCGTAATCAGAAGCAGCAGCGCGAGGCCTCCGAGTTCGAGGAGCGCGTCGTTTACATCAACCGCGTGTCGAAGACCGTCAAGGGTGGTCGTCGCATGAGCCTCGTCGCTCTCGTCGTCGTTGGCGACGGCAAGGGCAACGTCGGCGTTGGCATGGGCAAGTCCGCTGAGGTGCCCATGGCCATCTCCAAGGCGTCTCTCGATGCCAAGAAGAACATGTTCCACGTGCCGGTGACCGAGCAGGGCACCATCCCGCACGAGGTTCTCGGCCACTTTGGTGCCGGCCGCATCATCATCAAGCCCGCTGTCGAGGGTACCGGCGTTATCGCCGGCGGCGCTGTGCGTCCCCTCTTTGAGCTTGCTGGCATCAAGAACGTCCTGTCCAAGTCCCTCGGTACCGACAACGGCCTCAACATCATCAAGGCTGCCGTCGAGGGCCTCAAGGAGCTCTCCAGCCCTGAGGACGTCGCGGCTCGCCGTGGCCTGACGGTCTCCGAGATGTTCGTCGGTAAGGAGAACTAAGCATGGCTGACACCATCAAGATCAAGCAGGTCCGCAGCACCAATGGTTGCAAGCAGGACCAGGTCCGTACTGTCCGTGCCCTCGGTCTCCACAGGATCCGCGAGGTTCGCGAGATTGCTGACAACGAGTCCGTCCGCGGCATGATCTTCAAGGTCAAGCACCTTGTCGAGATTGTAGAGGAGTAGCAAATGCAGCTTCACGATCTTACTCCCGCGCCCGGTTCCACCAAGAACCGTAAGCGCGTCGGCCGTGGCAATTCTTCGGGTCACGGCACCACTTCTGGCCGCGGCCAGAAGGGCCAGGGTTCCCGCTCTGGCGGCACCAAGGGTGCCGGCTTCGAGGGTGGCCAGACTCCGCTGGCTATGCGCCTGCCCAAGCTTCCGGGCTTCCGCAACCCCCGTCGTATCGAGTACACTGCCGTTAACGTTGAGCGTCTCGAGCGTAAGTTCGAGGACGGCGCTGTGATCGACGGTGCCGCTCTTAAGGCCGCTCGCATCACCAAGAGCGAGTTCGAGCCCGTCAAGGTGCTCGGCAATGGTGAGCTCACCAAGAAGTTCACGGTCAAGGTCGACAAGGTCAGCGCTTCTGCGCAGGCCAAGATCGAGGCCGCCGGCGGAAAGGTCGAGCTGCCGTGCTAAATGGTCTTAAGAATGCTTTCCGCATCAAAGAATTGCGCGAAAAGATTCTTTTTACCATAGCTATGCTCGTCGTGTACCGCATTGGTGCGCACGTTCCTGTGCCCGGCATTCCCTTCCAGGGGATGCTGGGCCTTTTCTCGACCGATAACAATTCGGTCGCCGCAGGTGCTATGGCCCTCCTGAATCTTTTCTCTGGCGGCGCGTTGAGCTATGTGTCGGTGTTTTCGCTGGGCATCATGCCTTACATCACCAGCTCGATCATCCTCCAGATGCTCCAGGCCGTTGTGCCTTCCCTGCATGAGCTTGCCCGCGAGGGCGAGGTCGGTCAGACCAAGATCACGCAGTATTCGCGTTACCTCACCCTGGCTCTGGCAATCCTCAACTCCGTGGGTTACCTCTTCCTCTTTAAGAGCTTCGGCATCAGCTTCAATGGCGCCGGCGCTCCAGAGATCATCTTCGACCTCATGATCGTCGGCACGCTCACTGCGGGCGCCATGCTGATCATGTGGATTGGTGAGCTCATCACCCAGCGCGGTATCGGCAATGGCATGTCGCTGATCATCTTTGCGAACATCATGGCCGGCCTGCCGCAGGCTATCTTCTCCAGCACCGAGGGCAATGCCGGTGGCATCATCACCATGGTGATCATCTGCGCCATCATTTTGCTGGTTATCCCGCTGATTGTTTTCCTTGAGCGCGGCCAGCGCCGCATCCCGGTCTCCTACGCCAAACGCGTCGTGGGCCGTCGCATGATGGGTGGCCAGACCACCTACCTGCCCATCAAGGTCAACACCGCGGGTGTCGTGCCGATCATCTTCGCTTCGGCGCTGCTGTACTTCCCCGCTCAGATTGCCGTGTTCTTCCCCGGCATCGGCTGGATTCAGGCAGTTGCCTCCGCGCTTTCGACCGGTTGGCTCAACTGGGTGCTTAACGTTGTCCTCATCGTGTTCTTCGCGTACTTCTACACCTCCATGGTGTTCAACCCCGATGACACGGCCGATAACCTTAAGAAGCAGGGCGGCTTTATTCCGGGCGTGCGTCCGGGTAGGGCTACCGCGGCCTACATCAAGAACGCGCTCAACAAGATCACGCTTCCTAGCGCTGTCTTTTTGGCGCTCATCGCCATCGTGCCTTCGATCATCTTCTCCTTCACGGGTAACCATCTGATCCAGGCATTTGGCGGCACGTCCATCCTCATCATGGTCGGCGTCGTGCTCGACACGGTCGATAAGCTCGAAGGCCAGATCAAGATGTATGATTACGATGGATTCTTTAAATAGGCTAGAGGAGGATTGCTCATGAACCTCGTATTGCTCGGAGCTCCGGGTGCCGGTAAGGGCACCGTCGCACAGGAGCTCGTCGCCGAGTTTGGCGTCGCCCATATTTCCACGGGCGACCTGCTGCGTGCTGCCGTTAAAGGTGGCACCGAGCTTGGTATTCAGGCTAAGAAGTACATGGACGCTGGCGAGCTCGTTCCCGACCAGCTCGTTATCGACCTTGTCAAGGAGCGCCTTGCCGCCGATGACGCCCAACAGGGCTTCATCCTCGACGGCTTCCCGCGCAACACCGCCCAGGCTGTGACGCTCGATTCCGAGCTTTCCGCCATGGGTCGCGAGATCGACTGTGCCCTTCTGGTCGATGTAGCCCCCGAGGTCATTATCGATCGTCTGTCTTCGCGTCGCACCTGCCGCGCCTGCGGTTACACCGGCACCGCTGCCGATGCTACCTGCCCCAAGTGCGCCGGCGAGATGTATCAGCGCGACGACGACAAGCCCGAGACCATCAAGAACCGTCTCGACGTCTACGAGAAGTCCACGAGCCCGCTCGTCGACTACTATCGTGGTCAGGGTCTGCTCAAGTCGGTCAACGGTGACCAGGCTCGCGAGACCGTGTACGGGGATGTCAAAGAGGCTCTCGGTCTATGATCAAGATTAAGTCTGCAACGCAAATCGAGCAGATGAAGAAGGCAGGAGCGCTATCTAAGATGGCGCTCCGCCACGTTGGGGCCATGGTTCGTCCCGGCGTTTCGACCTTTGAGCTCGATCAGCTCGCGGAGCAGATTATCCGCATGCATGGCGGCACCCCGGCCTTTAAGGGTTACGGCGGGTTCCCCGGAACCATTTGCGCATCGATCAACGATGCCGTTGTCCACGGTATTCCCAACCCCGACATGATCCTGCGCGATGGCGATATCATTTCCATCGATACGGGAGCCGTTGTCGACGGTTGGGTCGGCGATAACGCTTGGACGTTTTTTGTCGGCACACCCACGCCCGAGGCCAAGGCCCTGTGCGAGGTTACGCGCGATTGCCTTAAGGCTGCCATCGAGCAGGCTGTTCCCGGTAACCATATCGGGGACGTCGGTTATGCCGTTCAGTCCCTCGCTGAGTCTCACGGTTACGGCGTGCTTCGCGACTATGTGGGCCATGGCATTGGCCGCGTGATGCACGAGGACCCCAACGTTCCTAACTATGGAAAGAAGGGGAGGGGCGTTCGCCTCCAGGCCGGCATGGTCATTGCCATCGAGCCGATGGTTACGATGGGTTCCAACCATGTGAGCACGGGCTCCGACGGTTGGATTGTTACGACCAACGACCACCTGCCCGCCGCGCACTACGAGAACACCGTCGCCATTACCAATGACGGTCCGGTGATTATCACCACCGACGCGCAAGGTGCTTGGTGTTCGCTCCAAGGCGGAGAAATGTAACAAGTTCCATTTAGTTGTGGAGCCATTACGAAGTTATTACGATGCGTGCATACGTGTTGTAGAATACTCAATCGCTGTCGTTTTCTAGAGAAAGATGATTGCTTGTGAAGAAGGAAGACGCAATTGAGCTCGAGGGTACGGTAAAGGAACCGCTGCCCAATGCCATGTTTAAGGTCGAGCTCGAGAACGGTCATTCGGTTCTGTGCAACATTTCTGGCAAGATCCGAATGAATTACATCCGTATTCTCCCCGGTGACAGGGTTGTCGTGGAGCTTTCCCCGTACGACCTGACCCGCGGCCGCATCACCTATCGCTACAAATAGCGGCACGCATACACGCACTCCATTTCCGACTGCAGGCTTAGCTCAACCTACGGTCGGATTGTGTGTGAAGACCAGCCATAGTTTTAAACGCCTGCGGCTGGGCGAGTAGATAGTAGGGAAGTAGTTTGAGCGCTACCGAAAGGAAGAACGATGAAGGTACGTCCTTCGGTCAAGAAGATGTGCGATAAGTGCAAAATCATTAGGCGCCATGGCAAGGTCCTCGTTATTTGCGAGAACCCCCGTCATAAGCAGCGTCAGGGTTAAGAGAGGAGACTACGTTGGCCCGTATTAATGGTGTCGACCTCCCGCGTGAGAAGCGCGTTGAGATCGGTCTGACCTACATTTACGGCATCGGCCGCACCACTGCGACGAAGATCTGCGTCGAGTGCAACGTTAACGTGGATACGCGCGTTAAGGACCTCACCGAGGATGAGGTTAACGCCATCCGCGATTATATCGATAAGAACCAGATCATGGTTGAGGGCGACCTCCGCCGTGAGCGCAACCAGAACGTCAAGCGCCTTATGGACATCGGCTGCAACCGCGGCCTTCGTCACCGCAAGGGCCTCCCGGTCCGCGGCCAGCGCACCCACACTAACGCTCGTACCCGCAAGGGCCCGAAGCGTCAGATCGGTGCTAAGAAGAAGAAATAAGGAGCGCTAGATAGATGGCTACTGCTAAGAAGAACGTTCGCGCTGCCCGTCTGAAGCGCGCGGACCGTAAGAACATTTCCGTGGGCCAGGCTCACATTCGTTCTACGTTCAACAACACGATCGTTTCGATCACCGATCCCCAGGGCAACGTCATTTCCTGGAAGTCGGCTGGCCAGGTGGGCTTCAAGGGCTCCCGTAAGTCCACGCCGTTCGCTGCCCAGATGGCTGCCGAGGCTGCTGCCAAGCAGGCCATGGAGCACGGTATGAAGAAGGTTTCCGTCTTCGTCAAGGGCCCCGGCTCCGGTCGTGAGACCGCCATCCGCTCCCTCCAGGCTGCTGGCCTCGAGGTCTCGAGCATCCAGGACAAGACCCCCATTCCGCACAACGGCTGCCGCCCCAAGAAGCGTCGCCGCGTGTAACTGAAAGGATCGTATCAATATGGCAATCGACAGGACTCCTGTTCTTAAGCGCTGCCGTCAGCTCGGGATCGATCCCGCTGAGCTCGGTTACAGCAGCAAGAAGGAATCTATCCGTCAGCCCAAGCGCCGTCGCAAGGAATCTGAGTACGGCATGCAGCTGCGCGAGAAGCAGAAGGTCAAGTTCATCTATGGCGTTCTGGAGAAGCAGTTCCACGGCTACTTCAACAAGGCCCGCAAGATGAACGGCGTCACCGGTGAGAACCTCATGATCATCCTTGAGTCTCGCCTCGACAACGTCGTCTTCCGTCTTGGCTTCGCCCGCACCCGCAAAGAGGCTCGTCAGTCCGTCCGTCACGGTCACTTCACCGTGAACGGCAAGCGCGTGGACATCCCGTCCTACCGCGTCAAGGCCGGCGACGTCGTCGCTGTCGGCGAGAAGTTCCGTGACCTCCTCCCCATCAAGGAGGCCCTGATTTCCTCCGAGCGCTTTGAGGTCCCTGGCTGGCTCGAGGTCGATATCGAGAAGCTGTCTGGTAACGTGCTCGCTCTGCCGACGCGTGAGCAGATCAGCGGTGATATCAACGAGCAGCTCATCGTCGAGCTCTACTCTAAGTAGTCCATCCGGGCTGCTGAGGCTGGAGGTAATACATGTCAGAATTCATTAGGCCTCAGGTTCAGGTCGAAGAGATCAACGAGACGTCTGCTCGTGTCTCCGTCGAGCCGCTCGAGCGTGGCTACGGCGATACTCTGGGTAACTCCCTTCGTCGCGTTCTTCTGTCCTCGCTCGAGGGTGCCGCCGTCGAGGCTATTCAGATCGATGGTGCGCAGCACGAGTTCATGACCATCCCTAACATGGTCGAGGATGTCACCGACATCGTCCTGAATGTCAAGGGTCTTGTCTTCAGGGCTCTCGGCACGACCGACGAGGCGACCGCCACCATTTCGGTTGACGGCCCCTGCGAGGTCACCGGTGCGGACTTCTTTATTCCGTCCGAGTTTGAGCTGGTCAACCCCGAGCAGCACATCGCTACGCTCACCGAGGGTGGCCATCTCACCATGAGCATGCGCATCGGCTATGGCCGCGGCTATGTTTCTGGCGAGGCCAACAAGCGCGACAACGATCCCATCGGTGTGATCCACGTCGACTCGCTGTACTCGCCGGTTTCCCGTTGCGCCAAGCTCGTTGAGGCTTGCCGTGTCGGTCAGCACACCGACTACGACCGCCTTGTCCTCGAGATCGAGACCAACGGCTCCATCGCCCCGCGCGACGCCGTGGTCCAGGCTGCCAATATCATCAACCAGCATATGGCCGCCTTTATGAACCTTGCCGAGACCCCCGAGGTCGAGGAGGAGGCTTCGATCTTCGCTCCCGAGGTCACCAACGACAACGCCGAGCTGGACAAGCAGATCGAGGATCTGGACCTTTCCGTCCGTTCCTACAACTGCCTTAAGCGCGCCAGCATTCACTCGGTCCGTCAGCTCGTTGAGTTCTCGGAGAACGATCTGCTCAACATCCGTAACTTCGGTGTTAAGTCGATCGAGGAAGTGAAGGACAAGCTTGAGTCCATGGGCCTGAGCCTGAAGGCTTAATGCTTCGCATATTTGAGGAGAAACTAGACCATGCGTCACAACGTTAAGAAGGGCCTGAAGCTCGGCACCGATGCGAGCCACACCAAGGCCATGAAGAAGAGCCTTGCTAAGGCCCTCTTCGAGAACGACCGCATCAAGACCACCGAGACCCGCGCTAAGGCGCTGCGTTCGGTCGTCGACCCGATCATCACTTGGGCCAAGAAGGGCGACCTGCACTCTCGTCGTCTGGCTATCGCCAAGCTCGGCGATAAGCAGCTCGTTGCCGAGATCTTCGACAAGGCTGCCCAGGGCATGTGGCAGGATCGCAACGGCGGTTACACCCGCATCATGAAGCTCGGTAACCGTAAGGGCGACAATGCTCCCATCGTTATCATGGAGCTCGTCACCGAGCCTTGCACGCCTAAGGCCAAGAAGGCTGCTCCGGCCCCCAAGAAGGCCGCTGCTCCCAAGAAGGTCGAGGCTGCCGAGGAGGCTCCTGCTGAGGAGACCGCTGAGTAGACAATCCGTCTGCATAGGCTATATTCGAGGGGTACGTTCGCGTACCCCTCTTTTTTTGTCGAAATGCCATTGCCTGTTTGTTGGGAGCGCCCATGACCGCGCCGTCTGATTTCAATTCGATTCCCGAGCTCGACGCCACGCTCGTTTTCCGCGTGGCCTACGATGGCTCGTCCTATAGCGGCTTTGCCGAGCAGCCTGGCCAGACGACGGTTGCGGGCGAGCTGCGCCGCGCTATCGAGACGCTCCTGCGCCGTCCGATCGACCTGACGTGCGCAGGGCGCACCGATGCCGGCGTGCATGCGGTGGCGCAGTACATTAGTGTGCCCGTAACGGACGCTGAGCTCGCGTGTACGCGCCGTAGGTGGCTGAGGGCCATGGATGCCCTGCTGCCCAAAGATATCGCCATAAACGAGGTCTACAGGGCCCGTAAAGGCTTTTCTGCACGTTTTGACGCGCGTTCCCGTACGTATACGTACCGTATTGCCGATCGAGATGCGCGCCCCGTGCTGTCCCGCGGTGCCGTGTGGTGGCATCGCTATCCCTTGGATGTTGAGGCTATGTCTGCTGCCTGCCCCGCGCTGCTGGGCGAACAGGACTTTAAAAGCTTTTGCAAGGTCGCCTCTGCCGTGGGCAAGCCTACGCACCGCTGCGTGATGCGGGCCGAGTTTGGCCATGAGGTGGCCTTTGGCGAGGATATCCTGACGTTTACCATTGAGGGCAACGCATTTTTGCATTCGATGGTCCGCACGATCGTGGGCACGCTTGTCGAGATTGGCATGCATCGCCGCGAACCCGAGTGGATGTGCGAGGTCATCGACGCTTGCGACCGTACCGCTGCGGGCCCCACGGCTCCTGCCTGCGGCCTTACGTTTATGGGCGTGGATTACGATCCCGCCGAGCTTGTCGTGCTCGACTAGGGGAGGGCTCGACGCGTCGTGCGTCGACGCCTGTCATCTGTGGGCTGCGCGTGTGCAACATCTGTTCTTGGCGTGCAATACAACCGGTGTCTCATTGCTTTTATTGCCGGGGTGTACCATGAACCACGATTTGATTCATTGCTGTCGAGAGGACGGATAACTTGGTTCGACGTGGCTCGCATCCGCGACTTTCGGTGATCCTTGTGGTAGAAGGTTCGCCCAGCTATGCGATGCGTGCGCTCGAGAGTATCCAGAACCAAGACCTCTACGATTTGCAGATTGTCGTTGTCTGCCGCGATGCTGCGCCCGGTGTGCGCCATTCGCTTCAAGTTGCTGCCGACAGGGACATCCATATTGATTTGATTGACGTCGAGGACGCGAAGCGCGGTGCTTGTCTTCGTGCCGGTTTTGCTGCATCGCGTGGCTCTCAAATCATCGCTATGAACGCCGATGAGTGGCTTGCTCCGCAGTCCCTTTCCAAGATGGTCGATATCGCGTGCGATACAGCGGCAGACATGGTGTTCCCCACGGTGTCGCTCGACCGCTATGATGCACATCGAGAGCGCCATTCGCGCGTCTTGGATGCTACTCATATTTCCATTGATGGCAAATCTTCGATGGTGGCCGGGCTGCCTCAGTTGATTTTAGGCGGCCTAGTCGCTCAGACCTCTGGTGTGATGTACAGCCGCTCGCTGTTTGAGGCATGCCTGTCGCGCGGCAAGGCGTACCGTACGGTTGAGTTTATGGCTTATGCGCTCTCGCAGGCACGATTCGTGTCCGGCTGCGGCGACGCTTGTTTCCACGCGGTGGCACCTAAGCTTACAGATGCCTTTGATCCCACCATGTATGCCAGGATATCCGATGACACTCGAGCGCTCGACGAGCTTGCGGACTCACTCTCGGAAGCAGATAGCGGTGGTCGGCTCAAGCTGGCAAGCCAAAAGTTCTACTTTGCCGGACTGGTCGCCTGCATCGAGAATTTGTGTCTGAGCCCGCATGGGGTGTCGTCAATTGAGCGTTCCGCCCGCATGCGTGATATGCTCGAGGCGCCTCGAACCCGTCAGATGGTCGCCGCGCTCAAGGACAACCATCGGGGACTCGGTCTGTTGTTTGGGCCGATCGCCAGCGCCAAGCCCACGCGCTGCGTGATGTGTACGCATCTGGCAGCTTTTCTTAACCGGACGGGTGCAAAAACCGCCTAAACGGCTCATTTCGAAACAAATTTGCATAGAATTGTTTCGAAATGCGTTCTTATACACAAAAGCCTTCAAATAGCGTTAAACTATTCAATCACTGATTGATTGTCTCCGCCATCTTTTGGAGAGAGGGTTTGTATGGCTAAAAAACGCAATGGGCGCCAGGATGCCATTAGAGATATTGTGCGCAATAAGGACGTCCGTACGCAGCGCGTGCTGGTCGATGAGCTCCGTGCTATGGGCTTTGATTGCACGCAGGCGACTGTCTCTCGCGATATTGCCGATATGGGGCTGCGTAAGCTCCCCGAGGGTATCTATGTTCTGGCAGAGGACCTGCACCTGCAGCGTATGGTTTCCGAGCTCGTAACGGGCGTTTTGCGTACCGATAATCTGGTTATGATCAAGGCTCAGCCTGGCACGGCTTCCGGCATCGCCGCCGCCGTTGATGCGGCAGAGTTGCCCGATGTGCTTGGCTCGCTTGCCGGCAACGATACGATTTTGGTTATTGCCCAGACGGCCGAGGACGGCGAGCGTCTTGAGGCGCTGATCAATAAGCTGAGCAATTCTCGCAAGTAGGCGTGCGGGTCGTGCGCTCTGCACTGTGTGCGCTGACATCGTGGCTTGTAAGGGGTATCGACGTTGGTTGGTACCCCCCCCTTTTTTTGTTTGCCGGTATAAAGACCGCCCACCAGGCCGCTTCAAACTAAAAGGCCCCCGAGCAGTTCAAATAAGCTGCTCGGGGGCCTTGTTGCTTATGGCCGGATGAATTTCTAGCCGACCGTATCGTCAGGCGTGGGCGAGGGGTCGGGAGTGGGCGTAGGCGTAGGCGTAGGCGTGCCGCCATCGCCGCCGGTCGAACCACCAGTGGAGCCGCCCGTCGAGCCACCGGTCGTACCGGTGCCGCCGGTGGTGTCGCCACCCGTGGTCTCGGTGGTCGTGGTCGTCGTGGTAGTCGTCGTGGTGGTTTCCTCTTCGTCTTCGTTCTCGTCCTTGTCGTCGTTCTCCGTCTTCTTGGTGTTGTTGGTGCCGTAGAACTTCCAGACGCTGTTGTTCTTGTAGGTGGGCGCCGTTCCGGTCGCAAACTCCTCGCGCTCGGTACCGGTCAGAACGGTGTTCATAAACCGCTTAAAGACAGGCAGGTTGGTGCTGTCGCCCAGCAGGTCCGTGCCGTATTTTTGGATGGGGATCTCGCCCGCGGAATAGCCGGTCCACAGGGCGCACGCCAGCTGCGGGGTATAGCCGCAGAACCACAGGTTAGTGGTGTTGTCGGTGGTGCCCGTCTTGCCGGCATAGGGCTGGTTGACGCTCAGGGCACCGGCAGCACCCGTACCGCCGCCCTGCATGACGCCGGACAGAACATCGGTGACCGCGGCGGCCTCGCCCTCGGTAAGCACCTGTGAGGGATTGTCGGTGTGCTGGTACAGCACCGAACCGGTACGAGAGTCAATTTCGGTGATGGCGATCGGCTGGCGATAGTAGCCGCCGTTGGCAAACGTCGCGTAGGCGGCGGCCATCTCGAGCGGCGAGATCGAGCCGGTGCCGAGCGTCATGACGGGAACGTCCTCGATGTTGTCCTTGGCGGGATCGATGCCGAGCTTTTTGACGAGCGAGATGATCTTGCTGTTGCCGACGGCTTCCGCCACCTGGATGTAGCCGGTGTTGGAGGAGTATGCCGTCGCCTGCTTAAGCGTGATGTTGCCATAGCTATGGTTGGCGTAGTTTTGGACCTCGGTCGTGGTGCCCTTGGCCTTGAGCGGCGAGTTGCAGTTGAGGGTGACGTTGGGGTTCATGCCGTTTTGGATGGCAGTTGCCAGTGTAAAGGCCTTGAAGGTGGAGCCGACGGGACGCTTGGCCGTGGCATGGTTTACGTGGTTCTCGTCGGCGTTGTAGTCGTAGCCGCCCACCATGCACTTGATGTAGCCGGTCTTGGGGTCGACGACGACCATGCCCATGTCCAGGCCGTCGAGTGAGAGCGTGTCGAGCTGCTCGCGGACGGCATTCTCTGCCACCTGCTGCATCGTGGGGTCGATGGTGGTCTTGACGGTCAGGCCGCCCTTAAAGAGCACGTCGGTCGAGAACTCCTGCTCCAGCAGCTGCTTAACATAGGCGACAAAGTAGGGCTGCGAGTATACGTCGACGCCGCTGCCCGAAATCTCGGTCACGTTGAGGGTGATGGGCTCGGCCTGTGCGGCATCGTGCTCCTCCTGCGTGATGTGGCCCAGGCGCAACATGTTGTCAAGGACCTTGTTGCGACGGGACAGCGCCAGGTCGGGGTTGACCGTGGGGTCGTACTGCGAAGGCGAGTTGGGAAGGCCGATGAGCAGCGCGGCCTCGCTCAGGGTGAGGTCGGCGGCGCTCTTGGACAGATAGGTCTCGGCTGCGGCCTCGATGCCGTAGGCGCCGTGACCGTAATAGATGGTGTTGAGGTACATCATGAGGATCTCGTCTTTGGAGTACATGTCCTCCATCTTTACGGCGATGTAGGCCTCGCGCACCTTACGCTCGATGGTCGAGTCGAACTGCTCCTCCTGCAGGATGGTGTTGCGCACCAGCTGCTGGGTGATAGTCGAGGCGCCTTCGTGCCCGCCGCCGAGGGTTGCCACCGCAGCACGCGCGATACCCCACAGGTCGATACCGCCGTGCTCGTAGAAGCGCTCGTCCTCGACGTCAACGGTGCCCTGCAGCACGTAGGGGGAGACCTCGTCCTTGGTGATGGACTTGCGGTTTTGCGTGTAGAAGCTCGCGATCTTGTTGCCGTTGCAGTCGACGATCTCGGTGGGCTCGCTCACCAGATACGCGTTGGCGTCGGTGTAGTCGGGCAGATCGGACAGCCAGCGGTTGACGTTGCCGACCATGCCGATGCCAAACGCCACGCCCGCAATCAGCAAAAAGCCCAAAAACGAGAGCAGGATTATGGGCAGGGCATGCGTCTTTGAACGGCTGCGTCCCTGTCGTTGGCGAGGACCCATATATTGACCTCCAGGTATGTCGTGCCGGACGGCGGATGTGCCGTCGGGGCAGGATGGACATAAGTTATTACACGATAAACCAAACGGGGCGCGCGAGGCCTCGTGTATGCTGGAAGACGGCATTTTTCAGAGTGAATGCATACCTTGGTAAGGAGTTTGCCGATGGCGATTCGGACGATGGGGCCGAGCGGACAACACAAGACTGGATTGGATGCTGCCGGTGCGGCGCTGCCCGAGCTGCTGGCGCCGGCGGGCGGGCTCGACCAGATGCTTGCGGCCATCGCCGCGGGCGCCGATGCCATCTATGCGGGGTTGGGCGGCTTTAACGCCCGTGTGAGCGCTCATGGCTTTACGGATGACGAGTTTGCGCGCGGTTGCGCCGTGGCGCATGCCCATGGCGTGCGCGTGTACGTGACGCTCAACGTGTTCGTGTTTGACGATGAGCTGTCCGACGCGGTGGCGTTGGGAGCTCATGCACTGGAGCTGGGCGCCGATGCTCTGATTGTCGCCGATGCCGGGCTGGCCTGCGCGCTGCGCACGGCGATTCCCGGGGTCGAGATTCACCTGTCCACGCAGGCGGGCGTTCATAGCGAGGGTGCCGTGCGGCTTGCCGCCGATGAGCTGGGGGTCGAGCGCGTGACGACGGCGCGCGAGCTGACGGTCGACGAGATTGCGGCACTATGTGCCACGGGCGTGCCCATCGAGGTATTCTGCCACGGTGCGATTTGCATCGGCTATTCGGGGGCGTGCGAGTTCTCGGCCCTGCGGCGTGGGCGCTCGGCGATGCGCGGCGACTGCACGCAGCCGTGCCGTCTGGCGTACGACCTGGTGGACGAGGCGGGGCAGAGCGTTGTCGCCGTCGAGGGAGATCGCCTGCTGTGCCCGCGCGACTATCTGGGTATTGCGCATCTGCCCGAGCTTGTAGATGCCGGCGTGGCGTCGCTCAAGATCGAGGGGCGCATGAAGAACCCCGATTACGTATTCAACGTGGTGCGGGTGTGGCGCCGGGCACTCGATATGCTGTGCGACGGCGCGTGGGACCCCGGTGCCGTGGAAGAGCTTGAGCGCGAGCTGGGAAGGTCGTTTAACCGTGGGTTTACCGATGCGTACCTGCGAGGGCGTTCGGGTGCCGAGCTGATGAGCTTTGAGCGCGCAATTAACCAGGGCGTGCGCGTGGGGCGCTTGGTCGCTGTGGGCCACGAAGAGGTGACCGTTGAGCTCGACGCCGCCGTGGCGGCGGGTGACGCGCTCGAGATTCGGTTCTATCCGGGTGTCGACGCGCGTCCCGATGTGCCCAAGCGCTGGCCGCAGGTGCCCTGCCCGGTGGATGCCGCAGCGGGGAAGCGCGCCGTCGTGCATTGCAAGCGTAAGGTGGACGCGGGCTGCGAGGTATACCTGATTCGCAGCGCCGGCGTGTTGGATCAGACGGCGGCGGTGTTGGAGCGCATGCGGGCCGAGGCGGATGCGATTGCGCCCGTTGCGCGTGCCGTTGAGGTGCTGCCCTTTGAGGACGTTGCGGTGGATGGCGGTGCGTCGACGGAGTTGGTGGAGTGCGCGGTTCCCGCTCGCATGGTTTTTGCTTGGCAGCTGATGGATGCCGACCCGCGCGGAGAACTCGATTTGTCCGACGCTGTTGTGGTGCTTGACGAGGTGTGCCGCGCGAGTGACGCTGACTGGACCCGCTCACTGATGCAGCGTGCCGGGCGCGTCGTCTGCCGCAACCTGGGACAGGTGGTGATCGCTCGCGAGCTGGGCGTGACGTTTGACGTGGCGGCGCCGGTGTTCTGCGCGAATCGGGCCACGCTTACCTGGCTGCGCGGACTCGGTGCGGGGCGGGTGTACTTGCCGGCCGAGTTGCTCGGCAATGATGCGGAGCGTATTGCCGAACTGGCTGCTGAACCCGGCGTCTTGGGTCCGGTCGACGCCGACCGTCCCGAGCTTATGGTGTGCGAGCACTGCCTGCTGACCGCCGAGGGCGTCTGCGCCACCGATGCGACGGGACAGGTCCGTTGCCGCGACTGCTTGCGTCGTCGGCAGGTACGCTATCTGGTCGAGCGTGACGGTACACGTCTGCCAGTTGCCATCGACGCATGC
>JAIHVJ010000165.1 GCA_022720335.1 Collinsella sp. | reverse complement strand
GCCAAATGTGACGGTCGTTCCCGCATCCGAGTACTTGGCGGCGTTTTGCACGATCACGCGCAGAGCCTGCTTCACGAGCGCCACGTCGACGGGCGCGTCGCAGCGCGGGTCGCTGACAAGCGCAGCGTCAAAGGCCAGCCGATACGTGTGCTCGGTATCGATCATCTGCGATTCCTCGCATACCTCGTCGACCAGTGCGGCAAGGTTGGTATTTGCGCGCCGCAGGACCGTGCGCCCGGCATCGCCGCGTGCCAAAAACAGCAGCTGCTCCACGAGCTCTTGCATGTGCTCGCTTTCGGCCTTGAGGGACGCGATAGATTCTGCCAGCACGTCCGGGTCGTCTTTGCCCCAGCGATCGAGCATGTTTACGTAGCCCTGAATCACCGCGATGGGCGTGCGCAGCTCGTGGCTCGCATCGTTGACAAAGCGCATTTGCTGCAGTTTGGCCTCTTGCATCTGGCGCAGTAGGCGGTTGAGTGCAACCTCGATGCTTGCCAGGTCGGCGTCGCCGGTAGTGACGCTCGGCGAGTCGACGCTTGCGCGCTCGATGGCCTGCTCCAGTGTTTCCATCTTGCCGCCGGAGAGCTGCATACGGCCGAGCTCGTCCACGCGCAAGGCCAGGTCGTTGAGCGGTGCCATGGTGCGGCGCACGCGACGGGCGCCGCCGAGCATGTCGAGCACGCTGATGACCTGCCAACCCACAACGACAAGGTAGAGAGGCCATAGCGCGACGAGGTCCTGCGCGAGGGGGAAAGTCTTGGTGGTACGCGCAAGCTCGACGGTATAGGTGAGCGTTGCCAGGTCCCAGCCGCGCGCAGGCGCCAGCGACATGCCGTGAACGGCGACGCCGGGGATCCATCCTGCGGTAAACGCGCCGTCGGGCAGCATCTGGTTGTATCCATAGACGAGGATCGCCGCCGCAATCACCATCAGCAGCAGATCGAGCCAGACGTAGCTCATCAAGCGGCGCCACATATAGCTCCAGTTGATGGCGCGGGCGATGGATGTGACGCGCTTGGCCTCGGCGTTACGCGCGGCAGACATAGCCCACCCCACGCACGGTCTGGATGATGCGGGCGCCGCCGGCGTCCTCGATCTTGGCGCGCAAGTGCGCGATGTGCACGTCGACGTTGTTGGTGTCGCCCACGTATTCGTAGCCCAGCGCCTCGTGCGCGATGCGCTCGCGCGTGAGCACGGTGCCGGCGTGCGCCATAAGCAGGGCGAGGACGTCGAACTCGCGGGCAGTGAGCGCGATGGGCGAGCCGCCGACCGTGACTTCGCGGCGGTCGGGATCGAGCGCGACCGAACTCACGGTGAGCGCGGCGGGGGAGGGCGAGGCGGATGCCTGGGTCGAGTCGCCAGCCGGGGGTATCGCAGCGGCGCCCGTAGCGCCCGTCCCGGCCCCAACGCCGCCAACGCCCGAAGCCGCCCGCACGGCCTCCGAGCGCTTCAACGCCACGCGGATCCGTGCGAACAGCTCCTCAATCGCAAACGGCTTGGTCAGGTAATCGTCGGCGCCGGCATCGAGCCCGGCCACCTTGTCCATCACGGCATCGCGCGCGGTGACCATGATCACCGGTACATCCTTGTGCTTGCGGACGCGTCGCAGCACCTCCATGCCGTTGAGCTGCGGCAACAGCACATCGAGCAGAATCAGATCGTAGTTGCGCTCCAGCGCCAGGTCCACGGCGGTGCGGCCGTCGGCGGCGTGCTCCACCTGGTAGCCCTCGTGCTCCAGCTCGAGCGTCACAAAGCGGGCGATTTTCTCCTCGTCCTCTACGATCAGGATCCGTGCCATGCGTGCCCCCGTCTGCGATTACTTGTCGTCGTTGAGATTTTGCTTGATGTCGTCCGCGGCATCGGCGGCATGATTCATTAGGTTGTTGATGCTGCCAGGTACGTCACCGTCGCTGTCGATGCGGTAGCGCATGCCAAAGAACAGGCCAAGCAGCATCAGCCATATCGTGGCGCCCCAGGCAAACAGGGCGACGATGGGGATCAGGATGGGGATGTTGAGGATGATTGCATCGCGGCGCGTGGCGATAAACTTGGTGTCCAGGCTCAGGCGGAAGAGCTTTTTGAGGTACTCCCACACGCTGTCCATCTTCTTGGAGAAGTCGGTCTTTTCGCTCGACTTCTCGTAGGCGGCCTGCGCGGCGACCATCTCGGCCGAGGGTTCGTCGACCGGCGCGGACTCGGTGGCGGCGTGCGCCGACGTGGTCTGGGTCTTGCCTTGCGACTCGAGCCAAATGATGGCGTCCAAAACGTTGCCGTCGGCGGCGTCGAGCGCGGCTTTGGCATCGGTGTAGCTCACGTTGCACTTGGTGCGGATGGTTTCAACTTTTTCGAGGTCGTCCATGACCTGTCCTTTCGTTCGATGGGCGCGACGCCGGGCGATCTGCCCGGGCGCGAGCGTTGCGTTCGGCGGCCTGCGTTGCGCGGCGCCGCCCCGCCCTTGGTCGAACTCTATAGTGCAGGTTATAGATTAAGCGATTCTTGAGCCAAGATTAATGTTGGATGAGTTTTTGGGTGACGGTGGGAAAAGTATTAGACCTCGATAGCGGGGGATGTGGTGCCGGTGCAAAACGGCGTCAAAGGTTGGTCGAGCAGGCGGTTTCTCCATTGATGTCCGCACAGCATGTGACACTTACCCTGCCGCCCCGCTCTGCCGCGGCGGCATGCGTCTGAACAACGACCCTCTAAGGAGTTCGATACCGATGAGTGACAACGCAAAGCATCTCGCAAAGAAGTGCGTTAAGGACGCGGGGCCGTGCCTCGCGCTGTGCGTAGCCGGCGCAGCGGTCGCGCTGTTGGCTGTTCTGGGGCCGTTCGACGTGCTCCGAAGTGCCAGCTTTCTGCATGTTTGCATGGCTCTTGCCGGCGCCACGATGACCGGCGGCGTGCTCGATCTGATCTTTTGGGTGTTTGACCCGTTTGGATGGAAGAGCGAGGGGTAGGTCCCAAAGGATGGAAGGGCTGGAACGGTTGACTTAGTGATCGTGCAGAATGTGGGCTAGCGACTTACAGGGAAGTGGTAATCCGATGACGGTCTATGTAACAGGCGATATTCATGGCGGCGCTGGGCGCCACGAGCGTGGACAAGGAATACCGCATTCCGTATTCCAGCTGGTGGCCGCAGGAGCTGCCGGACGAGCGCAACTTTGAGGAGGCGCGGGCAAAGCTCGACAGCGTGGGCTGGACGGTCGACTACGTGATCACTCACACCTGCTCTACGCGCATGCTTTCGTCCACGCTTTATCCAGCGTCCGGCTGGAATTGCCCCTCCGTTGATCGGCTTACGGCATTTTTCGATGAGCTGGAAGACCGCTTGGACTACAAGCGCTGGTACTACGGGCATTTTCATCGGGATACCAACCCGGCCGAGCGTCACACCGTGCTCTACGACTGCATCGTTCGCTTGGGCGACGAACTCCAGCCCTGGGATGTTGCGTAGAGGCGGGGTGGCTGGCTACTCGACCGTTACAGTGATGTTCTCCCGATGCGCGCGGATGACGTCCCAGCTAAAGTGCTCGACCAGCTGCTCGGCGGTACGCGGCGTGGTGTCCGGCGCGATGCCTGTTTGCCCGGCGAGCCATCCCAACAGTGCCTCGGGTGTGCCAAAGCGGGTGCGGAGCTCGCCCAGGTCCAGATCGCGATCGCGCTTGGAAAGGCGGCGGCCGTCCGGTGACATGAGCAGCGGAATGTGCGCGTAGTGCGGCGTGGGCAGTCCCAGCAGATGTTGCAGATAGATCTGGCGCGGCGTGGAACCAAGCAGGTCGCATCCGCGTACGATCTCGGTGACGCCCATGGCAGCGTCGTCGACCACCACGGCCAGCTGATAGGCAAACACGCCGTCGCTGCGGCGCACCAAAAAGTCACCGCACTCGGTGGCGAGTGCTTCGCATTGGGCTCCGTACGTGCGGTCCACGAATTCGATCACGTCGCTGGCGAGGTCGTCGACGGTGGGCACGCGCAGGCGCGTGGCCGGAGCACGCAGGGCACTGCGGCGGGTGATTTCATCAGCAGAAAGACCTCTGCAGGCGCCGCGGTAGATGGGCGTGCCGTCGCTCGCGTGCGGTGCACTCGCGGCGTGGAGCTCGGCGCGTGTGCAAAAGCAGGGATAGGTGAGGCCGGCGTCTTTCAGCCGGCGCAAGGCGCTCTCGTACAGGTCTAGGCGGTCGTGCTGGTAGTAGGGGCCTTCGTCCCACTCCAGCCCCAGCCAGGCCAGGTCGTCAATCAATTGAGCGGCAAGTTCCGGGCGCTTGCAGCGATCGTCCAGGTCCTCGATACGCAACACGATGCTGCCGCCCTGGCTGCGGGCCGAAAGCCATGCGCACAGGCAGCTGAACACGTTGCCCAAGTGCATGCGGCCCGAGGGCGACGGGGCAAAGCGGCCCACGACGGGGGTGGGCACTGCCGTTGCTGGTGCGTCCGCGGCGGGCGTTGCTATGTTGCGTGTTTTGATATCCATGCGGATGAGTATAGCGCGGGGCTTGGCAGGGAAGGCGTTGCCGCGCTCACAAGTTGGCGGCGGTGCGCATTGCGCACGGTGGGTTTGCGGCTCAAGGTCTCGATCGCTGCGTACCGACTTAGCCTCACAAACGACAGAAACCCCGGCAGCTCTTCGCAACTGCCGGGGTTTCCGCGGAAAAGGGGGACATGATCCTCGAGCGAACGGCAAAGGGGCAAACCGTTTTCGCTCAACTGCTTTATGCCCCTCGGCTGGCGGCTCAGTCAGCGCATGCCGCGCCCACACAAAGCCGCTACACCTGTGACGGAGCTGTGAAGTGGTATCTATTGCTGGCGCAGGTCATGCCAAGGAGTGTCCCAGATTGCCGGCAGATAAGGAACGTCCCCAGGTGCCGGCCGCGGGCGTGACTTTCATCCCGTTTGATACTCCGCTGGCCTAGATGCTCGTCATGTGCGCTCGTAAACGTGGGACAATAACGCTGTTGGTACCAGAGATAAAGGATGTGCCTATGAACGCCCCCGTTGCCCAGCCCTGTCGGCAGCGCCGCCTGTTTGCGCGGTTCGCTTCCGTCTGCGCACTCGTCGCGCTTGCGTTGTTGCTGCTGCCTGCCGTCGCGCACGCCGACGGCTACTCCATGAGCCAAACCTATATCGGTGCCACGGTTGAGGCCGATGGCTCGCTGACCGTTGTCGAGGGACGCCAGTTCGATTTCGACGATGACATTAACGGCGTGTATTGGGATATCAATACAGGCTCTAACCAGCAAGGCGGCTCGGTGGTCGTCAATGTGCTGAGCGTCGAGGAAGACGACACTGCGTTTAACAAGGTCGACAGCGCAAACAAAGGCGACGACGGCGTTTACACGGTGGAGCAGTCCGACGACGGCGTAAAGATTAAGGTGTTCAGCCCTCACGAGAGCGGCGACAGCGCAATCTACTACGTGAGTTATTCCATGACCGGTGCGGTTATGAACTGGGCCGATACCGCCGAGCTCTACTGGAAATTCGTCGGCGACGGCTGGTCGGCGGATTCCGATGACGTCGAGATGGAAGTGTACTTCGCAAATGCCGCTGCCGGGACGGCTGCCGTCAAGGGCGATAACTTCCGCGCATGGGGCCACGGCCCGCTGACGGGCGACGTGTCGCTCGATGCGGACGAGCCCATGGTCACCTATACCATTCCCTGCGTGCATGAGGGCGAATTCGCCGAGGCACGCATCGCCTTCCCCAGCGACTGGGTGCCGCAGCTTGCCGTCTCGGGCGAAAAGCGCATGTCGACGATTCTGAACGAAGAGAAGGAATGGGCCGACGAGGCCAACGCTCGCCGTGAGCACGCGCGTGCGGTTGCCGGCGCGATTGCCGTGGTGTGTGTTGTCGTGGCGGTTGCCTATACCGGTGTGATCGTGATGCTTAAGCTGCGCAGGCCCAAGCCCAAGCCGCTCTTCCAGGACGAGTACTTCCGCGATGTGCCCTCGGCCGACCATCCCGCGGTGCTTGCAGCTCTCATGAGCTGGAACGACGTGCCCGATCAGGCATATATCGCCACGCTTATGAAGCTCACCGACGACCGCGTGATCAAGCTGGAAGAAGCGACCGAGACCAAGAAGAAGGGTCTGCTCCGTCGCGAAAAAGAGGAGCAGACGTATCGCATCACAGTGACCGACGAGGCCTGGAAGGCTGCCAAGAAGGACGGCATCGATCGCGATGTGCTCAAGGTCTTCTTCGCCGGCGTTAAGCCCGATAAAGACGGCGTCCGTTCGCGCACGTTTAGCGAGCTGGAGGAGTATGCCAGCGAGCGCACCACATCTGTTGGCGACAAGCTCGAGGACTATCAGAGCACGGTTAAGGGCAAGCTGGAGGCGCGCGAGTTTATCGCATCGGATGGCACTATCGCGATGGTGGCCGGCCTGGTTCTCGGCATCATCATTGTCTTTGGCATTCTGGGCTCTCTGATCTATACCGACTTTGCGGACGCCAACGTCGGCGCCGCTATGATCTCGATTCCCGTCACGATCGTGGGCTTTGTCCTGAGCTGCACCTTCCGCCGTTACACGCCGGAGGGCGCCGAGGTGGCGGCTCGCTGCAAGGCGCTCAAGCATTGGCTCGAGGACTTTACGCGCCTGAAGGAGGCTATCCCCAGCGACCTGATCTTGTGGAACAAACTGCTGGTGATGGGCGTTGCCCTGGGCGTTTCGAAAGAAGTGCTGCGACAGCTGGCCGAGGCCGTGCCTGCGGACCTGCGCAACAGCGACGATTTCTACGACAACTACCCCTGCTACTGGTGGTATTACCATCACTACGGCAACGAGTCTCCGCTCGATTCGTTCAACGATGTGTATCATGAGACCATCCGCGAGCTGGCCTCGAGTTCCGATAGCTCGAGCGGCGGCAGCGGCGGCGGCTTCTCTGGCGGCGGCGGTGGCGGCGTCGGCGGAGGCGGCGGCGGAACGTTCTAGCGAGCGCTTGCTTTGGGGTGGATCTTTCTGGGCGGTTGCCAGGGAAGATTCATCCCATTTTTGTGCATCGAAACGGGTCAAACTTTCCGCTGCGGATCTTCGCGCAAGGGGCAGTGGACAAAAAATGCCAAATATGAGTACTGTTGCTGCGTTGGTCACATATGTTTGCACATAATAATGGGCTCCTAATGAGAGTACTTCTCGTTAGGAGCCCATTTTATTGAACATTTGAGGAGCTACGTCAGCTCGTGCAGCTGGTCGTCATGCCTACAAGCATCAAAAATGCCCCAAGTTGCTGCTACTAAAAAGGTAGCAGTACTCATATTTGATGTTTTTTGACCACGGCTATCTACAAACCCCTAGGCCACTCATTGGGGACAGACTTAAATGACTAGGTGTGGCTGCCCGGGCTAGGCTGTTAGGTCGAGTTC
>JAIHVJ010000164.1 GCA_022720335.1 Collinsella sp. | reverse complement strand
CGCCGAGGTCATCAACATGCACACCATCAAGCCCATCGATGCCGACCTGATCGTCAAGAGCGCCACCAAGACCGGCCACGTCGTGACCGTCGAGGAGCACTCCGTGATCGGTGGCCTGGGCAGCGCCGTCGCCGACGTCCTGTGCGAACAGTGCCCGACGCCGCTTAAGAAGATCGGTGTCAACGACACCTTCGGCGAGTCCGGTCCGGGCGCCGAGCTCCTGCACAAGTACGGCCTGGACGCCGCCAACATCGTGGCAACCACCAAGGAGTTCTTGGCCTAGGGCAAGACGAGGCAAAGTATCGCTTCAGCAACCGTATGCAATCCATAACAGGGGCGTCCTCAAAGAGGACGCCCCTGTTTTTTGTCGGCAACAAACAAATTAGGCCCGCACCAAGTAAGGGCTTTCTCCGGGAAACGGGCCGAGACCAGCAAAGTGCAATTCAGACCCTCCCAACTTTGTGTGCACGGCATCTCAAGCTGGTGCGCCGGCCCCCTAGTAGTCGCAGGCCGGATACAGGGCTACTTTCCAAATCTTTCCGCAGGACGGAGGAGCCCCCGCCGCACGTAGTGCGCAGCGGGGGCTCCGACATGTCCGAGGACGATTTGGAAAGTAGCCCTGTGTCTGGCCGGAGAGACCCAAACACGGCCATGCTTCTTATGTGCAGCAAAGCTAATGCTGCTAAAATGTAAAGCGCTCATGTAGTTTAAACGCACGACGATAAGGAGCACCAGTGGGTAACCACTTCCGTACCTCCGGTGCGGGCGATGATGCCCCCAAGACGCAGGCAGGCGTCCAGGGCAGTCGTTTCGCCACTCCGGATTCAGAGGGCCAGCCTGTTGCTCAGGCCCCCACTCAGCCGGCAGATCAGGCACAGCCGGCATCCGATCCCTTTGCCTACAATCCAACCAGCGATGTCGCGCTTTCCGGCACGGCGGGTTTTGAGCCCGTTCAGGCCGTGACCGCTCGCGTGGAGCAGCCTCAGGCTGGCGCCGCCACGCCGCAGCCTACCATGGCCGGCATTCCCGACCCCATGGCCCCTGCGACGCCGGTTCCTCAGCCTGCGCAGTCCGGTCTCTTTGCCGCCATTCCCGATCCCACGCAGCCTGCTGCCCCGGTGGTCGAGAGCGATCAGGCAGCCGAGGTCGCAAGCCTCGATAACGCGCTCAACAACCCCGATTTTACGTCGGTGTTTGCGCCCATCGATCCGCAGGCCAGCCGCAAGAAGATGGCCAACCAGGCCGGTGTCGAGCCCGTCATCCTTATGGAGCATGTCACCAAGGTCTATCCGGCACAGCCCAACAAGCCTGCACTTGACGACATCAACATTGAGATCTATCCGGGCGAGTTCGTCTTCCTGGTCGGTCACTCCGGCTCGGGTAAGACCACGCTGCTGTCGACGCTCAACCGCGACGTCAAGCCGACGAGCGGTCGCATCCTGGTTGCCGGTCAGGACCTCATGAAGATCAAGAACCGCAAGGTTCCGTTCCTGCGCCGCCAGATTGGCGCCGTGTTCCAGGACTTTAAGCTTCTGCCGCAAAAGACCGCCTACGAAAACGTGGCATTTGCCCTGCAGTGCATCGGCAAGCCCAAGGGTGTCATTCGCAGCCAGGTGCCCGAGGTCCTGCGTCTGGTCGGTCTGGCCGATCAGATGGACTCCCTGCCCGACCAGCTTTCGGGTGGCGAGCAGCAGCGCGTCGCCGTCGCTCGCGCCATGGTCAACCGCCCGCCGCTGCTGATCTGCGACGAGCCCACGGGCAACCTCGACCCGGCGATTTCGCTGGGCATCATGAAGCTGCTCGAGCGTATTAACCGCACCGGCACGACCGTGATCGTGGCTACGCACGACCGCGAGATGGTCGATAGCATGCACCGTCGCGTGATCGCCCTCGAGGGCGGCCACGTTATCCGCGACCAGGAGAGGGGAGGTTACGGCAACTATGGCACCAACTAACGTGGGCTACTCCTTCAAGGAGGCAATCAGCCACTTCTTCCGTAACTGGACCACCTCGCTCGGCGCCGTCATCACGATTTTCCTTTCGCTGTTTATCATCGGCCTGTTCATCATGGGCTCCGCGATGCTGAACTCCGTGATCGGCACCGTCGAGGATCAGGTTGTCATCAACGCGTTCATCAGTGATGACGCCGATCAGGCCGATGTTCAGGCTTTTGAGGCCGAGCTCAAGACGTGGAGCAACGTCAAGTCCGTGACCTACAAGGACAAGGATGACGCGCTGGCCGAGTATACGAGCAAGATGTCGGGCAACGCCGACGCTACCATGAGCGCGCTCGATGGCCAGAATCCGCTGCCGGCTTCGTTTGCGATCGAGATGGACGATCCGTCCAAGGTCGAGAGCACGGCAGAGAAGCTCAAGGACGACGCCGATTTCCAGAAGATTGCGGATGATGGCGACGTCAACGCGAGCGTGCTGTACGGCCAGGAGGAAGTGAGCCGCCTGTTCCAGGTGACTAACTACATCCGCATTGCTGCCGTGGTACTCGTCGGCCTGCTGACCTTTATCGCGTTCATCTTTATCAACAACACGATTCGCCTGTCTGCAGGCCATTTTGGGCTCGCTGCTTTCCATCGGCGTTCTGGAGCTGCTGCGCAATCTGATGATTCCGCGTCTGCAGGAGAGCATCGGCTGGATGTCGTTTGCCCTGCCGATGCAGTACTACTTGGTGACCTATGCTGCGCTGATTCTGGTCGGCGTGATTATCGGCCTCTTTGGTTCTGCCATCGCCATGCGTCGCTACCTGCGCGTGTAGGCATGCCTGGAATTCATCCCTTCCAACGGGTCGTCTCTTATGGGGCGGCCCGTTTTTTGTCCGCTAGGGATCATTTGGGTAGACTCTTGGGATGTAAACGGCAATCGATAGTTAGGAGGCGCCATGGGGCGCAATAACAAGCATAAGCGTGGAGCTCGCAATAAGCGCGGGCCGGTGCGCAGCGAACGCCGTCCGAGCCTGACCGGGCGCGTGCAGCTCCATGAGCACAGTGCCTATGTCATAACCGAGAATGGCGACTACAAGGTCATGGGCCGCGGCAAGCGTGAGATCATGGACGGCGATACCGTTGCCGTGAGCATTAAGAACAGCCCGCATGGCGAGCGTCGCGCCGTGATCGAGGGCGTGGTTGAGCGCGCAGCTATAAGCGTGGTGGGCACGTACCAGACCGCCGGTCCGCTCGGTGTGATTGAGCCGCTCGATTCGCGCCTGAAGGCCGACTTCTTCATTTTGCCCGAGGACACCTCGGCGGTTCGTCTGGGTGTCCACCCGGGTGATGCTGTTGTCGCGCGCATTTTGACCTACCCGACGCGCCTGGAATCGGGCACTGTGACGATCGAACGCCGCATTGGCGGAGATGACGCGCCCGATTTGGGCGTTCAATATGTGATGGCGCGTTACGGCTATACCGATAGCTATCCCGAGGCTGCGCTAGACGAGGCCGAGGGGCTTTCGCTCGATGTGTCCGCGGCGCTTAAGGACCCGCTCCGCCGCGATCTGCGCGACCGCTTTGTCATCACGATCGACCCGGTCGACGCGCGCGACTTTGACGATGCCATTTCGCTGGAGCGCACGCCCGAGGGCGGCTATAAGCTGGGTGTGCATATCGCCGACGTTTCACACTATGTGGCTTGGGACGGGCATATCGATCTTGAGGCTCGCCATCGCACGACATCGGTGTATCTGGCCGATCGCGTGCTTCCCATGCTGCCCGAACGCCTGTCCTGTGACCTGTGCTCGCTTCGCCCTGACGAGGACCGTCTTGCGTTTACCGTCGATATCGAGCTCGATGAGCAGGGTCGCGTGCGGCATTACGATCCGTATCCCAGCGTGATTCGCTCGCGTGTGCGTATGGACTATGACGGCGCCGAGGCGCTGCTGGTGCGTGCCGGTGCGGTTGAGTATTCGGTGCTGGAGGGCGCGGCTGAGGATGTTGAGGCTGCTGAGGCCTTGCGCGAGGAAGCGCTTGAGCGCGGTCTTGCGTGCGAGGAGGCCGCCCGCGGCTACAACATCGACCTCGGCGATTTCCTTGTCGCCGCTAACGAACTCGCCGAACTTCGCCGTCGTATTCGTCGCGCCCGCGGCTCAGTCGATTTTGACACGGCCGAGATTCGCGCTCTATTGGATGAGGACGGAGTGCCCGTGCAGATTGTGGCGCGTGAGCGTTCGTGTGCCACGTCGCTTATCGAGGAAGCCATGCTGCTCGCCAACGAGTGCGTTGCAGAGTGGCTGGCAGACCGTGATATCGAGGCCTGCTATCGCGTGCATGAGGATCCGAGCCCCGACAGCCTGCACGGTGCCGCCGTTGCGCTGGCGCAGCTAGGCATCATCGACGATCGCCGTGCTGCCGGTATTGCCCTGGGGAGTCCCGATGAACTGCAGGCTGCAGTCGATGCTGCCGCCGGTACGGCCAACGCACCGCTCGTCAACACGCTGCTTCTGCGCAGCATGCAGCGCGCGCTGTACAAGCCGCGCAACGAGGGCCACTTTGCGCTCGCCGCGCCGTGCTACTGCCACTTTACGAGTCCCATCCGTCGCTACCCCGATCTGGTGGTGCACCGCGTACTCAAGCTGCAGTTGGCCTATGAGCAGCTCGGCGGCAAGGACGCCTTGGTCCGTACGCCGCGGCTGATCGGCAAGGGGCGCGAGTCGCTGCCGCGCATTCTGCCGCAGATCTGCCGCGCATGCAGCGATGCCGAGCGCGCGGCAGATGCCGCCAGCCATGCGACACAAAAGATCAAGATTGCCCAGTACTATGAGGACCGTCTGGGCGAGCGCTATGCCGGAACCGTCTCGTGGGTTAGCAGCATGGGCCTCTTTGTGCGCTTGGATCTAACGCAGGTCGAAGGCTTGATTTCGATCAAGAGCCTGGGCAACGAGTGGTTCGAGTTCGACGAGGACGCGCTTACGCTGACGGGCGCCGACACGGGGACTCGTTACGAGCTGGGGCAGCGCGTGATTGTCGAGGTCTCGCGCGTCAATACCACGCGTGGGCACTTGGACTTTAAGCTTATCCATTAGCCAAATCCCGACTCATGGTGGGGGAGCGGAGGGCGGCCTTGCGGGACCGCCCTTCGCATTTGAATCGTGGCTACCTTGCCGTCTGCTCGGCCGCCCGCTTACCTGCTATTTGAGAGGTAGAACCTACCAAAATAAACCTGTCCCTTTTTGGCAGGTTTACAAGAAAGCGGGGATGAGATGGCGACGGTGTACGGTTATGCGCGCGTGAGTTCGCGCGATCAGAACCTTAATCGGCAGCTGGATGCGCTGGGCGCCTATGGCGTGGGCTCGGCGAATATTTATGCCGACCATGCGAGCGGCAAGGACTTCGATCGACCGCGTTATCGCGAGCTGCTGCACGTCCTGGGAGACGGGGACGTGCTGGTGGTGCTTTCTATCGACCGACTTGGCCGTAATTACTCCGAGATTCTTGAGGAATGGCGACGCATTACCAAGGAGCTCGGGGTTGCCATTGTGGTGTTGGACATGCCATTGCTTGACACGCGCGCTAGGGCCAGCGGCGCGCCGGATGTGACCAACGTCCTGATTGCCGATATTGTGCTGCAACTGCTGAGCTACGTGGCGCAGGTGGAGCGCGAGAATATCCATCGGCGCCAAGCGGAGGGAATTGCAGCGGCGCGGGCGCGAGGGGTCCGTTTCGGTCGACCTCGCAAGCCGTGTCCTCCTCAGTTTGAGCTGGTGCGCGATAGCTATGAGGCGGGCGATATTACCCGCAGCCAGGCAGCAAAGTGCCTGGGCGTGTGCGTGGGGACGTTCGATCGCTGGATGCGCGAGGCGGGGTAGGGGTTTGCGTCGCTTTGTCGCTTCCTGTTGCGATTCAAATTTTGATACGGTGACGATGCCATTTGGGGCTACACTCGCTGATATTCAAAAAAGGAGGTTGGCCCTTGGCGCGCGTAAAACAAATAATCGGATGGACCGCGGTCGTTCTGTTCGCTGCAACGCTGGCGGGCATCTGGGTGCTGACGGAGCAAAATGCGATGGAGACGTCGTTGCTGAGCGAGTCCACCGCGCGTGTGGTGGAGGGCCAGGCTACGGGCGTTCAAGCTGCCGGTGCTACGGGTGAAACTCAGACGGGGGAGGACATGACCGGGGGTGCCGATTCGGCTGCCTCGAATGTCCGGTCTGGTCGACTTGCTTCCATTCGCGTGTGGGTAGGCGCAAACGTCCGTCGCGTCGCCCATACCGTAGAGTTTTTCTTCGTCGGATTGTTCGCTTCGGTGATCGTGGTCTGCTTTTTCAGGCGTCCGTGGAGTGTATGCTCCCGTTGCGCGCCCGTGTTGCTCTTTTGCGCTGCCTGCTCCGTTGGCGACCAGGTGCATAAGATCTTTGTTCCCGGCAGGCATTTCGACGTTATCGATTTAGGATTCGATGCTGCGGGCTATGTCACCGCCATGCTGTTGGTATTGCTGGCAGCGGCGTTGGTGCGCCATGTGACTCGGCCGATCGGCGCCCATGCGAGGCGCTAGCCTTAAGACGAGACATCGCGACTGCCTATGCTTCGACATTGACTACAATAACGGCTGCAATCGCGAGTGGTCGTCGATGTGCAGTTTTCCAGACACCTGTTTTCTCTAAGAAAGGAAATCCCATGGCGGTATTGTTTGTTGAATATCCCAAGTGCTCGACCTGTAAGAAGGCCAAGGCATGGCTGGACGAACATGGGGTAGAGTATATCGATCGCGATATCGTTTTGGACAATCCCACGGCTGATGAGCTTGCGACCTGGATTGCTCGTTCGGGGCTGCCGGTGCGGCGCTTCTTTAATTCGTCGGGCATGAAATATCGAGAGCTGGGCCTGAAGGCGCGTCTGGATGCGGGCATGACGGATCAGGAGTGCTACGAGCTGCTGGCGACCGACGGCATGCTGGTCAAGCGTCCGCTGCTGGTGGGCGACGACTTTGCGATTCC
>JAIHVJ010000163.1 GCA_022720335.1 Collinsella sp. | reverse complement strand
TTAGTAGCGAACGAAAATGTAATTGTTGTTCATGCCAGCGGCAACGGAGCTGATGATAACGCCCGTCTTGTAGTCGGAAGCATGGATCATCTGGCCGTTACCAATGTAGATGCCGGTGTGGTAAGAGTTAACCACGACGTCACCAGGCTGAGGATCGGACACGCGGGTCCAGCCCATAAAGGTGCCCGTGGTGCCAAGGCGGCAATAACGGCCGGTGAGGCAGTAGCTTACAAAACCGGAGCAGTCAAAGCTGTTCGGTCCAATGCCGCCCCAAGAATAAGCATAACCGAGCTTGCTGTAGGCGCGCGAAACAACGGTACCACCGTCAACGGACTGGCTCGGTGCGGAAGGCGTCGGAGCCGGAGCGGGCGTCACGGGCTGCGGCGTGGGGGCAGGAGCGGGCGCGGGGGTGTTGTCGCCGCCATTGTTGGTCGTGCCACCACCGTTGTTGGTGTTCTCGGTCGTACCGGCGGTGTCGTTGCTCACCGTGGCCTTTTCGGCGGTGCTGGCATTGATGCCAGCCTGCAGTGCGGCGTTGGCCTCGGCCTCGGCAGCAAGCTCGGCCTGCAGCTGTGAATCCAGGGAGTTCACGACACTCTGGGCCTCAGCCTGCTGGGCGTTGAGCTCGTCGACCTTCTTCTGCGTCGCGGCGACGTTCTTCTCCTGCTCGGTCTGCTTATCGGTGAGCTGCTGCTTAAGGTCCTTGACCTCCTGAATGGTCTGGGCCTGTTTGTCGGACACCTTACCGTAGTAGAACAGACGGTTGAGCATGTCGCCCAGATCGTCGACGCCCGTCAGAACCTGAAGGAGACTCAGACCGCCGGTCTTGTACTCACCGGCAACGTAGCTCGAAAGTTTTGCCTGACCCTCCGCAATCTCTTGCTGCTTTTGCGTGATCTCGCCTGCAGTCTGATCAAGCTCCTGCGTCTGTGCGGAGAGTTCTTCATGAATTTGCTGGGTTTGGGTGCCAATCTGCTCGAGCTTGGTACGGGCAGCGGCAAGGTCGGATGCGGTATCGGCGTAGGCCGGAGCCACGAGGCCCAGGCCCAAAACACAAGCGAGGGTTGCCGTAGCAGCGCAGCGTGCCATGTTTCTGTGCGTGTTTGCTGTGCGCATGGAGCTTCCTTTCCGGTATCTAAGGGTAGCGGCTAGTCCACCGTTACCAGGCTAAAGAGTTCAACGTCCTCGTTAGAAGACGTGAGCTTCTTGCGCGGGTTGAGAAACGCAAGCTCAAGGATACAACCGTAGCCCAAAAGCTTTGCGCCCATATCTCGCACCAGTTTACCTGTTGCCTCGACGGTTCCGCCCGTCGCGACCAAGTCGTCCAGAATCAACACGGTATCTTTAGAGCTGATGGCATCGGCGTGGATCTCGATAGAATCCGTTCCATACTCGAGCTCGTAGCTCTCGCTTACCGTCTTGCGCGGCAGTTTGCCCGGCTTACGTGCGGGAACAAAGCCGGCACCCAAGGCGACGGCCACGGGCACACCGACCATAAAGCCCCGGGCCTCGGGTCCTACGACCTTGGTAATGCCCATGTCGGCAAAATGCTCGGCCAGGGCATCCACCATGGCCTTCAGGGCCTCGGGATTGCCAAAGAGCGGCGTGATGTCCTTAAAGACGACTCCGGGCTCGGGATAGTCGGGGATATCGACAATATGAGATTCGAAGTCGTACATGGCGTGACCTTTCATGGATTGCCGGGTGGACGGCGGTTATTTGCCCGTGTTAGCAGACGGGTTATGCGAGGGGACGACGACCTTGGACGGCTGCACGAGCGACTCGTCGTGCGCGGCAACCGCAGGGACACTTGCCCCATCACTTTTAGCCTTGGTGGATTCGGAACGCGCAATCTCCTCATCGAGAGCATCGATGTCAGCGTCCTCGACCACGGCGTTGAGCGACTCAAAGACGCGGTTCTTAAGGAGCGCGGTGTGCACACCCTCGGTGAGGTCGTGCAGCTTCTTAAAAGCGCGCTCGAGCTTGGCGTCACGCTCGTCATCAGAGGTATCCATGCCGAGCATGCTCACGAGAACCTGCTCAAACATCGAAGACTCGCGGTTTGCCGACGATACGTACTGACGCAGGTTGCGCGGCTCAATGTGGAAGCGCGACAGCTCCGAGCAGTAACGGATAATCGGGAAATCTCGGCCATCGACGAGTTCACGGTTCTGTGGACTCTTGATGATGCGGATAAGATCGTTCTCGGCAAGGGAGCGGATAAACGAAATCTCAACACCGAGCATGTCGGGAATAGTCTCGATGGGATGCAGCTTTTGCTTGGTCTCCTTGGGCTCCGTCTTAAGCGGAACATCGGACAGAAGACCCACCTCGTAAGCCAAAGTGGACAGGTCCGTTGCGTTTTCCAAGCGCTGCTTAATGACGTTGAGCGGCATATAGCGGGTCTTCTGCAGGTGCAGGATGACCTCGAGACGGTCAACGTCTTCCTTGGAGTACTGGCGATACCCCTTAGGCGTACGATGAGGGGTGATGAGCCCCTCATCTTCTAGAAATCTAATTTTTGAGTTCGATAGATCGGGGTATGCGCCTCGAAGTAGATTGACGACCTGGCCGATACTCAGATAATTGCGTTCGGCCATTACCTACTCACCGGTTTCGATGCGCTCCGGCGTGCTCTCGTGGTAGATGAGCGTGAACGTACCGATCTGAACGGAAGAGCCGTCGTGCAGCGGAGCACCGTTGACGATGGCGCCGTCGACCCAGGTGCCGTTGAGCGAGCCTAGATCCTCAATACGCCCGCCCAGGCCCTCGCGAATAATGCGTGCGTGGCTGCGCGAGACGGTCATGTCGTTGAGGAAGATACCGTTCGCGGGATCACGGCCGATGGTGGTCACGTCGTCCTCGAGCTCAAAGGCAGCGCCGGTCTGCGGACCCTTGACGATGGACAGAACCGGAGCGGTGATGCGCACGTTGGCCATAAGGTCGGGAACGGTGACATCGCTCGAAGGAACGCGGAAAACGCAGGTAGCGTCCGCGGTCTTATCGTTCTGAGGCATATTGTTAACCTTGTTGTCCATGACAACCCCTATCTAACGCGGCCACGCCGCAAAGAATGAACCGTACGTAATCATACCCCAATGAATCAGTCTTCGATTTCGGGGTTGAGAAAGTCGGTGTCCTCGTCCTCGGGATGCGCGATGGCCTGTTTAATGGCCGCCCCGCCCTTAATGGAATAGATGACAGCGGTGAGCATAGAGAAGATGACGCCGCCGTACACAAAGAAGATGCCGAGGGGCACCGAGCTGCCGTTGAGGCCCGGGAATGCCGTGAACGTCGCGGGCAGCAGTTGCCAGCCGTCGACGACGGGAAAGCCCAGCAGCATGAGCGAGAAGCCGGTCATGAGCAGTGCCGTGGCGATCTTGCCGGGAAAGACGACATCGATGGGGCGACGGTGGTAGTGGCGCACGATGAGCGTGCCGATGCCCAGGTAGATATCGCGGCCGATAATGAGCACGCAGACCCAGATGGGAAGCTCGCCGCGGACTACCAGGCCCAACACGCCGGTAAACAGCAGTGCACGGTCGCAGATGGGGTCCATAACCTTGCCGAGCCACGAGACCGTTTTGGTCATGCGGGCAATCTGGCCGTCCATCCAGTCGGTGGAAGCCGCGATGGCATAGATGACAATGGCGACGACACGGTTGTTGTCCGTCACAAACAGGTACAGGAAGACGAGCGTGAGGATCAGGCGCGTAAAGGTGATGAAATTGGAGATCGTAAAGATCTTATTCGACGGGTAATCGGAAGTGCCGATAAGCTCCTTTTTGATCTTCTTCTTGATGCCCACAGGACTCCCCCGCTGGTAAACGACAAAACTTTCGATACTATACCCGTTCTAGCGATGTCTATCCAGCGTAAGCATAGAGAGTCCAGACATATGGAGGGTGTTGTGGACGGTGCGAAACTTCGCATTTGTGTACGTCAACCTCCAAACATGTCGAAAAATGTCGGTTTTGGAGGGTGATGTACACGTTTTTGTTGCACGTGTGCATCACCTCATATGTTGCCAACGCTAACGGTGAACCTGAGCGCCCGGGCACATTCTTTGTTGGATGAAACCATCATAGCGGCTAGCGGAAGGTGTCATCGAAGGAGTGCGCTGTAAAGCACCCGTCTCCTTAACTGTTAGAAATGCGAGTTAATAATCTATGTGGTCGATATGCCGTTAAACCCGCATATCGATACCGTTCAGCCATTCGCCTCGCCCCCATCTTACGCATCTTCATCCGGTCTGTTACTTTTAATCTAACAATTCTTTGAGGAACGTAGGTGCTTCCAAATGTACTGTCGACTTCTTCTCAAACTAATCCTAAGAGACAAGGCCGTATGGATTTGTACGCTCGTTCTCGCTGCAGCCTTCTCCATCCCCATTGCGT